>NZ_JBGSQZ010000002.1:0-20872 GCF_041737865.1 Chamaesiphon sp. | reverse complement strand
GACGAGAGGAGGTTTCGAGCATTCGAGCTGTACTGGTTTTTTGGATAAAAACAGTTTAACAGTTCTCCTCTCTTTTTTCCTCAAACCCATTACTCATCAGCTTTTACGATAATTCTTACGGACTTTTGTCCGTCAATCAGGGCAATCTCTCAGATGGGTATTGACGATCCACTCGCGATCGAGTGGGTTGCAGCGCACCAGGACAATCCGGTGTCGGGTTATTAATTGGGTGAAATCTGGCTGGGACATCTTTTAGGTTAAGGTTGTGATTTTAAATCTTTTAGCAACAATTTATTGGTTTCTATCTCGCGATCTATATGACACTTTGCAATAGGTAAAATTTTTAGTTACCGTTCGACTTGTGAAAGATGTTCGACAGATGAAAGCTTGTCAGATATCGGCTAAGGAGCGATTGAAGATTGAATTATTTGAGAGAGCAAAGCAGACAATTTATCTAATATCGCCTGACGCTCTGGGGATGTTTTTCAAACGGTGAGTGTTGGGTTAAGGCGAAAAATAACGGGATACCACACACAGTGCCGAGAAGACTGCCAACTATGGCAATTGCAAGAATTCTTGATAATCGAGATTTCGTTTCTCGTCGATCGGGTAATTTAACTTCAGTGGTTTTTACCAGCTCATCAATTTTTTTACAATCTGATGTTTGCCCAGGAAATTATCGATAGTGATATAGTAATTATCAGAATGATATTTTGTTTGAGAAACATAGGACGTTGAATCTTCGCGCAAACATGCTTCCAAGCAATATTCTGGCGGACTATCAGTCCTTTGATGCTGCGATTCTGACAAATAAAAGCCAGGGTGTTCGATTGTAGCTCGCTCTAAGACATATCTAATGTCTGATTCATAATTACTAACGATTGAATATTGCAACAAGTCGGAACCAAAATTAAATATCCAATCTCTTTTGTCTGATTCGTAGCCATCGCAGGCATCGTTACTTTCTCGAACTGCCAAACTAAGCTCAGAGTCAATGACTTTAATTGGTGCCACGATCTTCTTAACGATCTTGTGTTTTCCTAAGTAATTGTCTATGGTTAAGTAGTATTCTTTGTCTCGCCAGCAATCCTCAGAACAATAAGAACCGACTATTCCAATACATGCTTTTAGACAGTAAGCTGGCGGGCTATCTGTTTTTTTAATCGATATATCGGTAGGTAGTAGAAATCCTGGGAGTTCGAGCTTCAGCCTTTCTTCTACATATCGACAATCGGATGTGTAACCAGCTAGTAATGAGGCTTGAAGTAATTCAGAGCCATAAGTTGAAATCCAATTTCTTTTTTCGCAATCGTAATCTTGGATGGTATCAGCAACATCTACGGCATTAGTTTTATCTAAATTATTCATTTTTTTAGGTAATTTTATAATTTAAAATTATAAACTTTGAGATACTTCTGGTTCTGGACGATATCTTTCAGAATTGCCGCCGCTAGTTGGCAATGTTACGGTTCCTTTTTCTCCCTGGGTTGGCAGGGGAACTCCCTCGGTATTATCGGGTGCGGGATTTGCTTCAAGTGAATTTTGTTCGGTTTGTGGAGAATTATCGCTCTGATTGAAAATGGCGGTAGGTGCATTTCCGCCCTGAGTCGGAAGGGTAACTGTCTGAGTGTTAGCAGGGCTGCTACTGACTCTAGGCGAACTTTGTCCGACTTGAGGGGAATTATTGTTGAGGTTAGGTGTAGGTTTAGGTGCGTTCTCCTGAGTGAGTGCAAGGTATTGGGGATCTTTCGACTGAGCTGCTACTTCGAGTTGCTGGCGTTCTTTGATTGGTTGAGGGTCGATTCCCCGCGCCACTAGCACTCGCTCCATTGCTTGGATGGCTTTTGGATCGCTAAGGTTAGGTTCGGGCTTAAATTTCCCGTCTTTGTTGACTTCGCCAATTTTGACAAAATCTGCATCTTTACTTGGCTTAACCGAAATCGATTTAGTCCCATCTTTTCGAGGGTTAAGTCTAAATTTCACGCCATCGAGCGTTCGTTGGGCACGATTGCTAGGTTTGCCTTTGTCAAACTCCGACTTTAATACTCGATCGTAAGTAACACTGGCTGTCTGTTGAAGATCTACTTCTGTGGTTGGTTTGGCGCGATCGAGGGTTTTCCCGATTGGTGATTGGGGTTCTACTTTTTGAACTTCTTGAGGGGGATCTGGAATTACTACCTCATTAGTTCTCGTTAGTTTAACCTTATTATTGTCGGGAGTAGCAGCCATCCGCTTGGCATAATTTTTGAGTTCTGTGAGTCCCTTTTCGTCTTTGAGTTTGATACTATTGAGTAGTTCGGGGTCGCGATCGTAAGCACTGTAAGTCACTACGCCTTGAGCATCAGTCTCAAACAGCTTTTTACCATCATGCTCGATTAATAGATTTTCTCCTCCAGCAATGGTTGTACCCTCTTTGGCATCCATCAAATCGAGGACAGCTTGAGCATCTTTTTGAGATAATTTATCATCAATAAACTTATTGTTTGAATCGTATCCGTATAAAACTTCGGTGCGATTGTTGACTTGCTTGGGATAATCTAAGTCCAACTCTCGATCGATCCGAGCGACAATATCCGGCAAGTCTTTAATTAACTTTTCTTCATCACCAGTAAAGTTAAGCTTTCCCTGCTTGGCGAATAATTTAGCATCTTTAGACTCAATATTCAATCCCCCACCAGGATATTTATCAACAGTATATTTGGTTCCGTTGACCTCTAAATCGCGATTAAACTTTTTTTGATTTGCTAACGAGCTATTTAAGTGTTCGACTGATTTATTTGCTTGTTCTTCGAGGTTAATATCTGGATTTTGAGAATCTTTGTTTGTAATTTTAAATCCAAAATCCATAGCTATTTCGGGTGAATTGGTACGAGATACTTTAGTCGATTTTCTTAATTTTCTAAGATTTAACTTAGATAATTCATTTACCGCTAGCAGTAAACTTTTTAATGCTGACGCTCCAGCCTGATTAAGCTGCTGAGATAATTTTTCAGATTGGTTATGAATTTCCTGCATCTATTTTTCCTCCTCTATACCCTTGCCCTGCGGGGCGGCTGGTTTTTGACTGTTGACGCGGATGTAAGCTCTAGCTACGAATGAAATTGCTGGTGTCCGCCTCAATCAGTCACCGCTTCGCTAAAACCAGCTTGTTAGCGGGTAGTTTTCTCCCGACTTGACTCGTTATGTGTAATCAATTCACTAACATCATCAGTTGTAAATGATTTTGCTCGTCCATTAACTATTAAATCTACGGGTATGTAGTACTTTTTATTGTCCTCAATGCCAAAGTCAATACTGTAACCTGCTGCTTGAAAAGATTTATCTATGTCACTACCAATTACATAGATTCGATCTTTTTCGGTGAATACATTGCAAATATCCACAGGATGATTCCACTCAACAATACGATCTATCCCTAGCGGTGAGAGATAGAGTATTTCGTCTTTAATAAAGTGTGATGGAATAAAATATAACTTCTCGCGATCGAATGGCATATATAGATTTTCTTCCAAAGCGCAAAGATAAATATCAAGATATCCAGCTCTTTCAATAATATCGACTATATGCTGTCCCTTGATGTATAAAGGTTGATCTACATATTGACCGTTATATATATCCATTTCTGCGGCAAGATCGTATAAATAAGCAACAAATACCTGACATCGTTTGTCAAACTCATTCTCCTCATTCGTCCTCTTAATTTGTTCGATATGACTATTGTAAATAGCCATGCCGAACGGACACTCTACCAGAGTCCGTTTGGCAACCAGATCGTGAAAATAGATCAGTCGATCGTTTAAATGAATAGAGATATATGTTTCTGGTAAAACTTGATAAGTTAACGGGGATCTAATATTGCCATTGACTTTTAAATCGGCAGGAACATAATATTTGTCTTCAGATCCTATTTTGTACTTAGATAAGTCGAATCCGGCAGCTTGACATAGATTTAAAATATCGACCCCAACAACGTGCAAAGGATCGGGAATTACTATTGGGTTGCTTGCTGTCTCAGCTTCGGGGCTTAAAGGCAATAGTCTTTCTAAAATTTCTGTGTAACGATGCAGCTCTTGACTAAAATTAGTCTGTGGAGAATTGTTGTTGCGATCGCAAATAATTTCCCTAACAGCATTGTAATCCTCGATCGACCGTTCTTTGAAAGCTTTACTTTGCTTTTGATTATAAGTAAACTGATGAATAAACGGAATGCTAACGTTATCTTTATCTCCCGTTCCTGGAGACTGAATGATACATTTACCTTTAGGAAATTGACCGATAATATGGGCTTCAATCAATGGCTTTTTGTGTAGCTGGTCGTTCTCAGAACGGCTGTTACCACTATTTTTACCAAAGTTATAAGACTTAGAGTTTGATTTTAATTGAAGTTCTTCTTCTCCGAATGCTTTCGAGAGAGCTTGTTCGGTGTCGGGATCGCCTGGGTTAAACCATGCTTTGGTATTACAGTTAGTTAGAAAGCCTTTAGCTCGATCTTTACCATAGATGGCATCTAATTGACTGAGATATTGCGTACCGATGATGATTGAAGATCCGTTGTAACGATCGACAGCCAACCATTTTAGAACGATGGGTAAATTGAGTAAATGAAACTCGTCGAGACTGACCACCATTGGTTCTTGCCTTCCAGCTCTGAGGTTGTAAGCAACGACTTGGTGAATTGCCATCGCAATTAATGGCACGGTACTAGCTAGATTGTCGGGATCGAGCATGAACACGACCATTTGCTTGCCATCGACCTTGAGCGGATCTTGAGGGTCGAAGCCTGGAAATGTGGTTTTACCGCAAAACGTCTGGAGATAATTCGGTATTACCAGCGGAGCCAGCATTTTGATGGCAGTAGCTAAAATACTGCCTTCAGGACTATTCTGGCTTGCTTTTTTGCTCGTTGCAGTAAGGATTCCAAATTCAGAGTAGATCCAGGGATCGATGGTGTCGCGACAAGCTATCAATCGTTTGGATAGGTTTGATAATTTGAGGATCTGGTTCACCATTAAGATATTCGCAAGCAGCAGATCTCCTTCGGTTTTGGCGACCCATTTAGCCAATAAGAAGGCACCAGATAGCACAGACGATCCCGCAGGATCGAAGAATGAGTCTTTTTTAGCATCCTTTTCGCTAGTATTGTCGATGAGAACCGCTACTCGCTCCCGCGCCCCAGCCACATCTCGCTCGTCTTTAATCGAATCAAAAGTATTGAAGGTGTTGGAAATTAGGTCGCCTGGAGCCAGTACCCTGACTTCGTAACCATGCCTCAGAGCGAGCGGAATTAACGTCTCCGCTTGACCGCCGCGACCCTTGCCATCGAATAAAGCGATCGACATTCCCTGAGCGATCGCCGAATGTAGGCAAGGATTGATGATATTGTCAGTCTTGCCACAACCTGTCGCACCGCAAGTCAATATCCCGCGATTGATTTCTGGAAACATGATACTCGCGCCAGACTTTCGCCCCAAAACTCTGTCTGGGCGGCTTACAGGCGCACCGATTGGTTCGGTGACATAGTAGGCGGCATTATCGAATTTACGCCTGCGGATTGCGCTTTTAGCCAGCTTGCGGCACTTTTGAATCTCGCTTGGGGTTGCCCACCTTGCGGTAGCCGTTTTTCCTTGTTTCTTTTGTCTGCTCTGAATTATGCTGAGAATGATAAAAAGAACCCCTAGCCCCAGAATACTCATCAGGGAAGGATCGAACTTCGCTACCTTTGGAAATTGAATGGGAATCTGGCTAACTTCGCTTGCATATTTCATAATTATCGATCGCGCTATCTACTAGTTGTCGGACGTTGAAGCAACCATTTTTTTTGATAGCTGCAAAAGGGAATGATTTATCGGGTAAATCGATTAACTGCAAAGAATTGGCATATTTATCGCGCTCGTCCACAACTACGTGCAAACAACCCGCTTTACCACAAGTCTGCGGAAAATTAAACCGATAAATCGTAAACGTGGTGCCGCCACTTTTAATCTGCGCTGCCAGAATCTTCTTGGCGACTTGCGCGGCAGCAAAATCTTTAGAAGTGTAAACGCTGCGCTCGACTATTCGTTCTACTTCTTGAGTTGAAGAAATATCTGTAGCGCTCGAATATTTAGTGGGAGTATTAATTCTACTTCCAATCCAATTTCCTACTGGAATTGCTATGGAAACCCCACTTATTGCCAGTAAAGCTGCCAATGCAAATGTTGGTGTCAATCTTTTTAAACTTTTCATCGGATAAGTGGGGATACAGAGTATTTCGCTCTATTTATAACGATCGAGTTTGGGAGATATGCTGACGATCGAATGCAATTGGTATTGTGCCTACAGGTAATTTAGCTGACGATCCCCCGTCGGAATAAATATTTAAAGTCGGGCTATATGAGTTCTTAGTGGCACTCCCAAATAATGCTACTTTGTCAATTCCAACAGAGGATGGAATGGTGGGAGTAGGTGAAGTACCTGATGATGGTGAAACTGAAGCTATTGAAGGAGTCGAAGGGATTGATGGAGGCGTTGGCATCGTTGGCAATGGTAATAATTTATTGGCAACGGGCTTAACTCTCATTGGCAATAACAAGTTTGCTTGCTGCTCGTTAGCTGGCAGCGGCAACGGCAGCGGGAGAAAATAGGGAGTAGCTTGGAATCCAAGAATTGGCAGAGTGAAACAATAGCGGAAATTGAGTGTTTGTTGGATCGTCCCACCTGGGACATTTGGAGATCTAGCAGACCATTTCGAGCCGCAGCCGTCAAAACCGATGTATGGCACTTCAAACCCTGAATCCTCCCGAACCCCAGCAGCAGTAAACCAATCTCCAAGCAATCCATAACCACCTTTGAGTTTTAATCCAATCGGCGAAATCGTCCCATTGTAAGGATTTAAATCGCTATTGGAGGCTACGGCACTGAGCAGTTCGACTGCATCGCAGTTTTTACAGGGGGCATTCGGCTCTTTATTACTTCCTGCGGCAACTTTATCGCCATTAGCAACGCTCAATTCTCTCTGTCCTGAGTGGAGCAGATCGAATTTCAGCAGCGTCAATCCTGGCGGGATGGCATCGATTTTTATAAAATTGTCCCAGGATAATTTAGAAACACCAGGCAGATCCGCAACATAAACCGTCTCACTTAAATTGTTGAGATCTAGCGGTGGTTTGCCGATACCAGGATAATCGCCGTACAGGGTGGTGGTAATGCCAGGAAGGTTTGATGTTAGGGTATTGGATAGAACTTCAGCAGGAAGAGGGATTTTCCCCAGTGGGCTATTGGCAATATCGGCGACCGATTTAGATGGATCGGCTGCGCCCCAGCTCGGAAAAACGTCTCCTACTTTTAAGTTTGCAAGCTGAGGATTTGCCACAATGACAGAAGCAAAGGGCAACTTGCCAAGGAAAGGTAGGGCGGTTAGTTTAGTGTTGGCAAAAGCATTGGGATCTTCCCCCGAATCTGTAATTGCCGACTGGGGCGAGTACTTACTCGCCCCCATCATCGATACCATTGCCCCTGGAATCGCTTTAGGCAACGGCGTACCCACAGTGTATGAAAAGCTAGGGATTTGTGGTACGCGAGGATCGGCAACATAAGTCGCGGCTGTAGTCGTCGGCGGACTATTGGCAAATGTCGCCTGAGATAGTGCTTTTTTGACCGTAGCTAGTTGTTCGCTACTCAATTGAGTGTCTGTTGTCTGGGCGCGAACGGGAAGTGAGAAACCGCTTGCAACTAGAATAGCCAGAAAAAGATTGCGTAAATTCATACTACATTACCTCCTGAAAAATAGGAAATACAGACGCTTTTAAAAATATGTAAATACTCAAGCCACCTGTGAAAATGTTGTAAAAAGCCATCAAAGTCATTGAGTAGATCGCTACTCTCATCGCAACCTTGAAAATCGTGAGCCGATTTTTGTAAAGCCATTGCCCGATAGATTCCGACCTGTAGTATCTAAAAGTGTGACTTCTCATTTATTTAGTTGTTTGTTGATTATTGGGAGCAAAGTAACGTGTCATACCATACATTCCAGAGACAGCACTAATTAAAGCACCTGTAAATACTAAAATTACAATCGCTCTGAGAGCGTAAAGTTGAAACAGTTGAGAATTTCGCTGATTCATATTTAGTTAATTTTTCATCGTTTTTTGAGATGGAGCCGCGCCTCAGATCGTCTAATTTGATGTAATTTCAAAAAATATTCCTAGAGTAATCAAGAAGATAATTACTCTCTGAATATAAAAATCTATCTGCTGTAAAATGTGCTGATTCATCTAATAAAATCTCAGGGAAACCCGTGTCCAGTGCCAATGCTCGATCGCGTCAAAGGACGATCTTTACCTAATTAGCGGCGAGTTGTTGAATTGTTTGTATAAAATGAATTTGAAGTGGTTGCCTCTTTTCGATTGGAAGTCGGATAAGCAGGCCGATCATTGTAAAATTGCGGCGGTCGATAATTAGGTTGACTGAGAATCGCAACGGGTGAAAATGTCATCACGCTATCGTCAACCTGTTTGACCTTAACTACATTCACTTTCAAAACGCGCTTTCTACCCGCACGATCGTTGAGGATCACTTTGAGCGAACCATTAGGGTAACGACCGCCAGGACGGGCACTAATATTTAAAAGTGAGGCATTGACACATTTATTATTAGTGCAACCATCGGTTGTAATTACAAATGAATCGCGGAAGCGTTCGGGATTGTCAAAAAATATCCTCTCGATCCGACGATCGGTTGCCGACCAATCGAGTAATTGTCCTGTATTCTCGGATACATTTGCAATTACTAGATCTCTTTGTAATGACACCGTACCTCCTCTAGCAATAGCGGTAGAAAATAAAAGTGAAACTAATACCAAAACTGGCATTTTACTTAATAACATAATTGCCTTGGGAAGTCTGTACTGTTATCGGTTGAGTTGGAGCAGACGGATAATTAGGATTGATAGTAGGCGGCTGAGGGGTAAATGACCGATCTGGGGTTCCTGGTGGCTGAGTAGGAACGGTTGTATAATCAGGATTCGCAGCTTGAGGCTGGATAGATGACTGAGTTGGAGTTGCTTGGGGCTGAGTGGGAACGTTTGTATAGTTGGGATCGATCGCTGGAGGTTGAGTAGGGGCAGTCGTGTAGTTAGAATCGATCGCTGGAGGCTGGATCGACGGCTGGGTTGGAGTTCCTATATACTGAGGCGATGCGGTCGGTTTTTGGAATGGAGAAACGTAGAAAGGATTGGGTGCAACAACATTCGATCCACCAGAATTAGTGACCGATTGAATCACCCCTGGATCTATTGGTGTTTCTACAATTAATGAAGTAGCTGATTTATCTAATCGAGCGACCTTTGGCTCTAAAGTGGGTTGGTAATTTTGGGTCAAACTTAGCGTTTGAGGAGTATTGCTGTTGTCGGTGGGGATTTGGAATGTTGCAGCCTGGGCGACGTATACGCGCATGAGCGTACCAGGCAGTAAGTATCCGACTTTGCTCATTTTCTGTAATTTGTTAGCCAGACTGTTAGCGCGGTTGAGTTCAGATTGAGCTTGCGGACTGAAGGCTCCCTTAAATAAAGCACCTAGAATGTTAGGGGTGCCATTATTTTGCGTCGCGATCGTCGTGCCAAGTCCTACGCTAACAGAACTGCTATTGCCGCTGTTAATTAAAACGTTACCGACTTCAGCCGCGCCACCGAAGATTGCAGCACGGGTATCGGCTGCGGCAAGCTGCGAACCGTTAGCTTCTCTGATTTGAGCGAATAGAGGCTGATTGTCGTTACCAGTAATGGCAAAAGCTCCTGGCGGGATGGCAATTTCAGTATTGCCGTAGGTAACTTTTTTCGATACTGCTTGAATCATGCCGTTGTCAGCAATTTGTAACTCGAATTCGATCGCGGTGCCAACGGGTAGATGCCAGCCAGAGCCGACCTCGATCGCTTTGTCAATCGTCACTTTTGCAGAAGCTTTTGCGTTTTGAGACATCCCTCCCCCATCAGAAATCAACGTGTAAAAAGGTGTGATCAGCTTTCCAGAGACTACTTGACCGACGGGTAAGCGGAGAATGGGCGACATGGCACTGCCTCCAGTAAGTGCGAACGAGCGATCTGTGGGCTTAGTGGTGGACTCAGCAATGGGAGTACCGCCATAATTAGCTAGGCTTGATGCTTGCTCCCAGTCGAGTCTGGGTTGTGGAGCAACTGTAGGTTGGATAATTTTGGGTGTTTGAGCTGTGGCGGCGATCTGGTTTCTTTGAAAGACTCTTGCTGGTTGTGGCGTAAAAGCCCTTGCTATATTTCCATTTCGCTGGCTTCGGAGTGATGAAGCTTGACTTTTTTGTTCGTTAGCTGGCTGAGGGCGAGCTGCGATGGGCTGTGATGCCTCTCGTTGGCGAGATTGGCGCAGTGATGCTAACTGAGCTGCTTCCTGTTGTCTTTGCTGTTGCAAAGATGCTAACTGAGCTGTTTCCTGTTGTTTTTGCTGTTGTAAAGATGCCAGCATTGCCTTGTCGCTGTCTGAAGGCTGCATTTTCTCGATCGACTTGGTTGCCGTAGCAGTAGCAACTGGAGGAGTTGTCGATGCCGGAGAGCTGGGGGTTGGACTTGGCGATGAAGCCTTGGCTTGCTCTGCGGTGAGTCTTGCTGCTTCTGATTTTTGCTGCTCCATCACCAGCCTAGTTTTTAAGTCCGCAACTTCTTTTTGCTGTTCGGGAGTCGATTTAACAGCTTGTTCGCTCGATAGAGAATCCGGTTTTTTGGCAACTTGCGGATTTGTCGCGCTGCCTAAACCCCACAATAAGAGCATAGTTCCAATGCCTAGAGTACTAAACAGTGCCAATCCAATTAATAGGATCTGAAGCTTTGGATTTTTTTCTGGCGGCTGCGAGTCTTGTTGTAGATCTGCTGCACTAGCAGGTTTAGTTTGCGATTCTGGTGATAGATCGCCAGGTTTTGGCAATTGTATTCCCATATTTTTATACACTTCTTCGAGGGTTAACTTTTGCTGTGACATATAACTATTCTTTGATGTTGTAGGGTAAATAACTTACTTGATGTTTGTAATCGAAATAACTTCTAAGCCTTCGGCGCGAGCTAGTTGAGCGGCTTTGGCAATGCCGATATCTTTATATTTGCTAGTAACCTCTGATAAAAGTGGTGGTACCACGGCTCTGACGATCATCTCGACGTTAATATTTAGTTTTCTGGGTTGCTCATTGTTGTTGTTGACAATTAATTGAGTACCAGCAACTTTAATCTTCCATTTACCAGAGCCTAAAGATTCTGGCTCGCCAATTTGCTCGACGATGTATGCCGTCTGCACCCCACTATTGCCATTTCCTTGCACGATCGATTGCAGTTCGCTTAATTCTTTGCGATAACTGTTCGCAAATTCTGGCTCTAAGGCAAGAGTGTAGCGATATGCAGTAGTCGGAATTTTTCTGCCGCCCTCAACAGCAATACCAGGATCGGGAATATTGCCTTGTTACGGTAAGGTATTTCGCCACGTATAAATACCGCTCATGGTTTTTTGAGCGAAGAATTTTATTAAAGTTGGCGAGCGATCGTTTCCCGTAAAAAATTCGAGTGTTTCTGTTTCACCATTACCACGAGTAATGAATGTCGGCATCGATCGCGAGATAGCGGCAAATAAAATGCCGATAATCGCTATTCCAAAAAGAGCATTGAAAACGAGCAGCCCGAAGGTGGCAATCTTCCAGCCAGTAATAATATTTTTAGAGCTAATTGTTGCCGAACTATCTACAAGATATTCTTCCTGTCCATCGGCAATTTTCTTGTCAAGAACTATTGCTGACGACGGCTCATCGCTAGGAGGAATAAAATTTGAAATTTGTCTGACTTTCATCATGTTTAACAGTAAAGTGACAGTCTAATGGCAGATGCTATGATTTTTTATGAGTTACTTATTAGTTGCAGGTTTCATCAGTCCGGTTAACTCAGTTGACACCTGAGCCATTAGTGCTAAAAGACCATCTCCGCCACCTTTGGCAATTATTCCAGCAATTATTGGTGCGCCGATGGCATAACTTAACTCCAAGCCAAAGACTGGTATGCTACCAACTAAGTTTGCGTTAATAAATGCAACGCAACCACTTAGAATCGTTAATGAAAACTTGAATATGCCCAATCCCCATAATGAAGCAAACCAAATCTCAAATGGCTTGGTATTTATAAATGAGAATGCAAGTGAAATCGGTAAAGCAAGAATGGATAAAATAAAACTTTCATCGACTGATTGATTGATGACATAAGACCAAGCATCTAGAATAGACCCGAAAAGATTATTGCGTATCCATTTTTCGGAATCGTTTACAAAAGTAACAAACTGATTCCAGGCACTATTGTAATCATAGGAATCAACGAGCGCATTTAGTTTAGCTTCGGTATTAGCTAATTCTGCGACAATTTCTGGGTTATTTATCGATAGTTTAGCCTCTACAACCATCCTCTTCACATCTTTACCACACTGGACGTATACTGGATTTGGAATTACATTTCCTGGTTTAGCGGGGTCGGGATCGGCGATTGTCTTCGGTATTTTGATACAAGTTTGGATTTGATTACTGATGTCCTTAATCTTTTTATTGTCAATTTTAAGATTTGCAAGATCGGCATTGACATCTCCAAGCAGTTTTAGGTTCGATGCTATCGTACTATCTATCCCTTTAATCATCGCATAATTACCGATAGCAAAAACGCGCGCTCCGTAAGCATGATTGGCGAATATAAATGATATAAACAGCAACATAAAAATCCTAAGCAGATGGTTTTTGATGTTATCTAAAGATAAATCTGGCAGGATCGGTATCAGCCAAAATAATACACCAATTCCAGCAATAAATTTACAAGGATCTACGATTGCCTCCCAAAAAGTATCGGTCATCGATGCAGCATCTCCAGTGATGAACATTGCGATGATTTTATTCAAAGCTGCTTGATACTGATCGGCAATTACGGCAGGATCGGTTGCTGCTAAAAATGTAATGTGATAAAAATCGGTAAGCATAATAAATGTAGGCTCTATAATCAAAGCTTATTTATCTATTTAAGATATTTACATAGAGAAAACATCTTAAATAGATTTCGATCTAATTAAATACTACCGATTATAACCAGCAAGTATTACTTCTGTGACACCAAGCCGCGCGAGCTTTTAACTTGCTAGCTTCTAGATATTTAGTCTGGAGATCGTCGAAATCTGCCTCCACTCGTTTTTGCTCGTCCTCGGCGATACTTCGCTGTTGTACCAGAGCGTTTTGCTTGGCTTGGTTTTCTCCTTGAGATAAAAGACCAAGACCGATAGTATTTGCATTGGTACCCACGATCAGATTTTGGGAGAGCATATTATTCATCGCGCCCATGCGGTTAAAACTGCTTCCTGCCGTAGCACTGATGTTGGCTTGGGCGGCACCAGTCGCCAATGCGGAATTACTAGCATTGCCAGTCGCACTCATAATGGAGGAAACTGCTTTGTTGGTGCTTTGGCGATTGGCTTCGGCAACACTAGATCCGGACTTAGCTTTAGCTAAATCCAATTGAGCGATGACAGCTTTGGTGTCGAAACCTTTGCCGTTAAGCATGTTAGAAGCCTGATAAGCAATCATTTTGCCTGTCGGGTCGTCGGTTTTGACACTGCCATCTGGATTCAATGCTTGGATTTGACCTCCTGAATCCAGTCTCCAAGCACCAAAGTTAATCCCAATTCCAGTACCACCATTCATCCCCCCTGCAACTTGTCCGATTTGTGCTAAGGTAGGTGCCTGTCCCGCTAGGACGCTTTGAGCGATCGGTGCATATTGCGATGCAGTTGTTAGAGCTGAAGCAATATTCGGATCTAGCCCTGGGAATGCAGCGATAATGCCGCCAAAGACATTGGAAAGATTGCCAGGATTGGATAAGATCGACTGAATGCCTTGGGGGTTGAATGTTGGCGGTAGACTGGCAGGATCTACAGTAATGTTGCCAGGAGCGATTGAATCTGGAAGCGTCATTTGTGGCTGTAACTGTGCAGCACTGGCTCCAGAAATCGCGGTACCAAGCAAGATGATATTCCCTGCGATCGTTAGTAATAATGAATGTTTCTTCAAAATCTTCCTCTTAATGGGTAAGGGTTAGTTGTTCGAGCCGACCGTTTTGCTCTGCCATACGCGCTTTACGCTCTTGCTGCTCGTCGATATTATTGGCTGTCAGAGCCACCAACGAGGGCGGGAGGTATACTCGCGCGGGAGTAAACCGATCGTCTATTTTGAGCAACCACTGGCTAGAGCAAGTGGCTTTGTCTGGCTCAAAATCTTTTCTGGCATTATTTAATGCCAATGCTTCGGGGACTCCTAGCAATTCGGGATCGCAATACTCGGACAGACTGTCACCAATTCTGCCGATGAGGTGGTATGAAAGTGCGTCCTTAATTTTCTTGCCACCCGCACTGTTAAACACGCTGCTCGGCTCTTGTGCGGCAATCATCAGGCGCATTCCCGCTTTGAGTCCGTTGGCTGCGATCCGACCGACGCAGAGTGAGAGCGGAGCTAAATCGAAGGTAATCGAAGCTTCGTCGATAAATAGTAGAGAACCCTTCTTTTTCGCCGAACCGATGGCTCGCCGCATTGCCGCTGCGTACATGATGGTGCCGAATACCGCCGCGTCGTCATTATTGCTGACCCCACGCATCGCGATCGTCATCAGGGGACTGTCGAGTTTTACGGTACTGGGAGAATTAATAGTCTTACCGTAGGAGCCGTCGATCCACCGTTGGATCTGCTGCTGGATCGTGCTTAGAGTATCGAGATCGCCAGGAGTTGCATCTTTGAGATCGATTCGTTCGATCGTGCAAAACTTCTTAAAGTCAGACAGCACCGGATAATCTTGCCAAGCTCTAGAGCCAATGCCCCCATTAATGGCGCGTTCGTAACGAATCAAAATCCGCTCGTCTTTGAAGAAGTTTTTGAGCGCGGTTGTCAGCATCGAAATTACTTTAGTGCTGCTCACTCCTGGAAGTTCGCCCTTCCAGCCCAACACCATTGAAGTCAGAATTTGGAGGATAAAATCTTCGTTCTGCCTTTTCATATCCTGACGACTATCGGGATCGATATCTTCTGCTAAGAGAGGAGTTTCAAAGAAGTTAAGGGAATCGTTGAAAACATCGACATAAGCCCCGTCCATGTGTTTGGTAAAGGCTTCAAACGAACTCGCTTCTTTTGTTGGCGGCTGATCTAGAATCGTTACTGGAATTTCTTGACTCAGTGATTTGTGAATGTTAAATGCTGCAAATAGGGTTTTACCAGTTCGAGTTTTACCCCAAATGGCGGTGTGTCCCATGTGCTTGAAGGGATCGAAATAGACGGGCGAACCCCCCTTGTTGGCAATAAATTCGATGCCAGATTTGTGAGCGTTAACTGTCGTTACCAACGGAAAGTAAGCCGCCACGATTTCAGGGCGTTCGCGATCGCGTCTGTCGCGGACATCCACTAACATCGACTTGGCATAAAATGGTAAGGATGAAACCCATAGGGAATCAGAAGTATCGACTTCCAGTAAGAGGATTGCTGGCGATCGAAAATGCGAGCTAAAGTCACGAGCGGCAAAGTGCATTTGCTCTAAAGTTTCTCTATAAACAAACATACAGAGCGAAAATTCAACACTCGTATCGCCACTAATTAGCATCCTCTCTGTTTCGAGGGCTTCTTTCATTTCCTCGTCTGCCAAAACGTCAACAACTTTGCCTTTTTCCTCTATGTCTTTCTTGCGGTAATGATTCTGGCGGATGAGTTGCTGGTTATTGTAGCGAACGCCGAACTCTTCGGGACGCGATAGCTCTAGCACGATTCGATAATCGGAAGCCGAGCCGATTGCCATCAAATTCGATAAATAACGTAGTTGAACTTCTTGATACGACTCATTACCTGCTTCTTCAAAGACTTTAGGTTGAAGTTTTAATAACAGACTGCCGACATGCCGTCGATCGACTTTTACATGGTCGCGGTTAGAAGAGGGAACGGCAGAAGGATAGCGCATCATTACAGTAGTTGGATGCAGTCGCGTCCGCACGTTTTCGCCGACTGTCCCTTTTTTTTTTGCAAATTGAATTCGATTAGTTGTGGTGCTGGCTCCGGTTCGAGTCCTTCTGCCCGATCGTTAAACCGATTTAGTTCCTTCCAGCAATGCTGCCAGACTTCTTCACCAGATAAAGGAGTGGCTTTGAGCTGAAGTTTATCTCTAAATAAATTAGACCACTCAAAAAAGCCCTGCTCATAGGCATTTAGGAGAATCACATCGATTGCCTGTTGGCGAACTTCTACAATTGCCCCTGATAACCTGTAATACCAAAGGCTGCCGAATTTGATAACTTTCTCGATGAGTTTTTGCTCTCGCGCTCCCAAATTAGGGGTAAAAGTGCCCATCAAGAATACTCTGTGAGGGCGACGTTGACCGCTAGTGTCGAGATTTTGCAAAATTACCATTTCCTCAGCGATTAACTGCTGAGATTGGGGCGAGGCAGTTTCAAATTGAGCGATTAATTCGTTGAGCCGATCGCGACGATCGCAGAATGATTGAAATTCAACGCGCAACTTCTCGCCGATCGGTAATTCATGCCCTAAAGATGAAATTGAGTTAAGGATAGACGTAGCTGCTACTTCGCCAAAGTCGTCGTGAATGCCTGGGCATTCCCAAATAAATCTCAATTTATATTCTGGATAGTCTACTTTATCGCTGACGTTCATCAATAGAGCACCAACTTGAGTCCCATTTGGCAGAGTATAGTTGATGATACTTTGCAAATGTGTAGAGGTTTCCAGGAGGTAAAGCAGCTTCTTCTTTTTGTCTAAACCTTTGTGCTTTATCTTTCTGAGTTCTCGCTTTGATTTTGGGGATTTGTTGCTTTCCTTATTTTTCATAAACGATCCATAAATTAAAAGATTTAAACTAAGTAACTAATCTACTGAGGCTGCTGTAAACAATATGTCTGCTAGTCTTTTTTAATGCGACGGGTTCTGAACTGAGGAGTTGAATCTGGAAGCGGATGAAATCGCGCCGTAGGCAAGCGAAGCGAGACGTGTCGATAGACGGTTTCCTCGGCGTGCGTTTCACCAAGCAGTGGGGATCGATAGTCTAAACACCCTCTGGTATAATTTTTCGGATCTCTGTTTCTAGCTAATACGTCTGCCATTCCGTCTTTTAGGGAAAGTATAGCTGTGAAAAATAAAGTAACAAAAATAGCTATAACGATATTGCCAGGAACCTTTAAATATCCTAAAAATAGACAGAAAGTCACGATTAAAGCTAAAACGATCGCGACATCGCGAGGGATGCCCATCATCTTCGCTCTGCGTCTTAACGCTCGATTGACTTCGATTCGCGTTTTCCTTTCCATATGATTTGACAAAAATCGTTACAGCTATTAGATATTTAATTGAATTAAGTACCAAGAAACATAAAAGTGACAATTCTGTCAGTCGCAATGACAAGAATTACGAGCACGATAATATTTAATAAGGGCTTAACTATTCCAGAAAAGTTTTCTCGATCGTATTCCTGATATCCCAAATAAGCTTGCCAGATGACAATACCGCCGACCATCATCAGTACAGCCCAAGGGATTAAATTGACAATTGCAGTAAACAGAGTCGTAAATAGCGGCCCTCCTACTGGAAATCCAGCCATGATTGCTGTAATTTTAGTAGTGGAATAGGATACAAAAGCATCGTAGATTGGGGCGGCATCAGCTTTAAGGGCTAAGTTCCATCCCCAAGCGATCGAAGTGAAAAATGAAATTAAGACGTAGCGAATTTGTTTCCAAGAAGTCTTGTTTCGAGATTTATTGAGTGAATTGATGTAGTTCATAATGGCACGCTTCGATTTTAAGAATATAAACTGTCTCTCGAACGATTCAAGTCAATACCGATCTAAACAATCGAATAGCTTAGATTTACAAAATATCTAAGCACTAATTCTTTTTTAAACTTATGTCAGCTTGATTTTGAGTTGACAGGTAATCGCTAACTGTTTAACGTAGGTAATAGTTGATAGACATTTATTGTTTGATGAATCGTACTTTACCTTTAAAAAATGGTGAAGTCAATTGTTACCGAGCGCGTTACACAACTTAAATTTTCAATTGACGAGGGACAAGAATATGCGATCTTTTTCTCCAGACTTAGTATCAAAAATTGTTAGTGCCTATCACGAGCCTGGGAGCACGATTCGCTCTGTGGCTAAAAGAATTGGGGTATCTAAAAATATCGTGCAAAAGTATGTCACGAGAGAGCGGGAAGGCTTGACGAACGCAACAGAGCCAAGGCAGCCAAGCAGGAGCATCTTAAAATCTCATACAGTACTGCTGCGAAAAATGTTTCAGGAACAGCCAAACGAAACTCTGGCACGATACTGTGAGATTTTAAAAGAAAAAACTGGGCTGGAAGTAAGTATCCCTACGATGTGCAGAGCTGCAAGCGAGCTAAAGTCACGGAAAAGCAGATCTAAGAAATCGAAGCTTTAAGAAGCTGCTTAAAATTTGTCCCATGTATAATGAAAACTATTCGCTCCGGCACACATAATAAAATAAATAATTACGCCAAATGACGTAGTTATTTATCGACTTTCTCTAGTTCCAAGTAATTACTTGGAACTAAAATAACGTTCTTAAATCTTATGGAGTTGATGCTAAAAAACTATAGATATCATCAAGCTTGTTTTTCAATTAAGCAGAGAATATGTGGGCGATTGTTAAAGTCTAGTTAGTTCCAAGTAATTACTTGGAACTTTGTAAATAGCTCAAAATTGTCTCTAACTGAATATTATTTGTAATGAAATTTTGAATCGCTTCTACTTGTTCCGCTCTGACGGAAACGGTAGAAGATTTAAAACTGCCATCTGTTTGTTTGAGCTTGAAACTCAGATGCCAAAACCAATGAAAAATATTGTTTCGATCGCGCTCTCCTATAACTATTGGATATTCTTGAATCTTGCCATTTTTCAATTTCTTTTTCTTGGTGCGCTGGCAGAGGGTACCGCTACACCCAGGGGTATGATTTGTTCGCAGCTTCATCTACAATAGTCAGTGAAATATTTTAGATTTGGGTAGTAACTAACTTAGTTGCTACTCTTTTATTATATCAAAGTATAAATATGTACTGGTAACTTACTATACATTGTTCGTTCTTGAATACTGAAGAAAATAGAAAAATTCGCTAACGATTAAGTAATTTTTAAATCTGTCAAATTTTAAAATGTTTTAGTATAACTGCTAGTTTGAAGATGATACTTGTCTGTATCTTGGCGATCGAGAACCGATCGAATGTAGAAAATCAACCGAACGATCGGATCTGTGCGATATTAAACTCTGGGCGTATCGATCGACTAATCCCAGATGGCAGTAGCAGCAAAGCAGAATAATTAGGACTCGTTCGATCGGAAACTATGGAAGACCGCCGATAAGCTCCGCAAGAATATCGATGCGGCTGATTACAAGCACATCGTCTTGGGGGTGATTTTCCTCAATTCCTCAAATACATCTCTGATGCCTTTGATATCCTGCACGACCCTCTGCGGTCGGGTGAGGGAGAATACGCCCGAGCCGACCCTGAAGATCGGATGGTATTGGCGAGCTGAAAAAGCTAGAAGTGAAACAGTAGATTCCTAGCTCTCGATTACTAATTCCTCTTCTTCTTTCTTCGGTGGTAAGGATTCCATTTCATAAATCTTGACACCTGCCTCCATCAATTCCGCTTCTTGCTCATTTGTCCCAAATCTCCCAGAGATTACACCTAGGCTGTTGACTCTGTACCCTTTAGCCCGTCAGAGTTCATGCAGAAAATGTGTTGGTCGCTTTGGTTGGAAAACGGCTGAAACAGCCGTTTTCCAACCATAAAAAACCGCACCAATAATTTTTGGGAAAATCGCCCAAAAACCAACAAAGTCAACAGCCTAGATTACACCTACCCAGTGTTTAAATTCTTTGGCATCAGCTTCAGCTTTACGCCAAGTTTTCGTATTCAGAAAAGCTGAGAAGACTATCCCATCTTCTTCGCGGGTTAATTGAACCTTAACTTTTTTATCCGGCATTGGTTTGGCTTTAGGCAGTCCCGCAAATCTAATCTTGGTATCGACTTTTAATACTTTTGGTTCGATCGCATTCGGATTTGGTAACTCAACTGGCTCGATCTCTTCCTTTGACTGTTTAACTTCCGTCTCCAAAATCTTGACACCCGCTTCTGAGAGTCTCCAACCATGCTCATTTTTGCTGAGATCTTCAGACGTGATGATTCCAGACCAGTTTACAAATTCTGCCGCACTAGCTTTAGCTCTGCGCCAGCTTCTCGTACTCATAATCACAGTGAAAATCGTGCCACCTGCTTGAGGTAACTGCACTTTAACCTTTTTGTTTGGGATTTCTCTAGCTGAGGGCAATCCCTCAAACCGGAGCGTGGTTTCAACTTTGATTACTTTTAATTTTTCCGCCATGCTTACATCCACAACCCAACACAATTCCATCTTAGATCGATTTTTGACCGCAAAAAAGACACCCATCGACATGCGGCGGGTTTTTTGGTGCTAGTTGGAAAAAATTTACCTCGATCGGTTTAATCGATCGAATACCTGTGGATACTTACTCTCAACCATACTCATCGCAATTCGAGCGACTTCAGGATTAGTCACTGTCAAATACTCATTCAAACAAATTTCTAACTCCGGCAGATCCATCTGACCGATGTGCAAGAGCGTTTGTGCTACAGAGCGGAGATTTTCCAAGCTAAATTCTGGCGATCCACGTTGGTCTTCTGGCAAATTAATTATTTCAATACTGACAAAATCGTCAATGTGGATCGTTGAAGATAACTCTTCTGAAACGGGGTTTTGCAAATTTTGCCAGTCCCGTACTCGTACTTGTTT
>NZ_JBGSQZ010000206.1:0-9248 GCF_041737865.1 Chamaesiphon sp. | reverse complement strand
CCATCGCCTTTGGCGATGGTTCGCCACTCATTTAATTCTGTGCGGATCTTGGGGCGATCTTCGGGATGAATAGTTGCTAGCCAGTTGGTGTTGCTGTTGCCAAAACTACCTGGTGCAACCCCATATAGGGTTTCCAATTCGATCGACCAGGTGACGCGATCTGATTCAATGTCCCATTCAAATGTACCGAGTTTAGCTGCCTGTTGAGCTAGTTCCAAGCGGTTTTGAATATTTTCTCGCGACTCGATTTCCTGATTGAGTGATTCATTGATGGCTTCGACGGCGGCGGTGCGTTCTTCTACCCGCAATTCTAAGGTTTCATTGATTTCGCGGAGGGCTTCGGATAAGGCTTTGCGCTCGATCGCATATCCGATCGAGCGCACCAATACATCGATCGTAACTTGCCGTTTGACTAAATAATCCTGAGCACCATGTCGTACTGCCTCAAGGGCTAAGTCATCATCACTGGTATTGGTTAATACCACGATCGGTAAACCAGGGGCATGGTGGATCAGTGCATCTAAAGATTCCAACCCATCACTATCAGGCAATGTCAAATCGAGGAGCGCGATATCAAATCGAGTGGATTTGAGGCCGATAATTGCTTCCCCCAACCGCTGGAAATGAACTAAACCGAACTCGGTTACCCAGGCATCCTGAAGAATTTCCTTAAATAGCCGCGCTTCAGCTATATTATCCTCAATTAGCAACACTTGAATATTCGGGTGTTCGAGTGTTGCTCTTTTAGGCGCAAATATCGTTGGCGTGGCTTTTTCTGCGGAAAATTTCGGTAAATTACCAAGCATTTATTTATCCTTTAGATACGGTTTGGGTCGATTTACTTCCCTTAGAAAGGTGAAGGATCGAGTTTCCCTCCCCTTTAGGTGCAATGTACAAGTCTATTTGGGTAGATCTCTGCATCGACTTAAACAGACTTGAATATTTCGATCGCGACTATCCAACTTTGTGAATCGTAGCATCCGACTTTGCGGCAACAGCAACTTATTAGATCGCACTCTTAAACGGGATTGTAAACGAAAAGGTAGCTCCTTGTCCGAGTTCTGAATCCACCCAAATTTTACCATGATGGCACTCGACAATTTTTTTACACAGGGTCAACCCGATGCCTGTACCTGGGTATTCATCGCGGGTATGTAAACGTTGGAAAATCACAAAGATCCGATCGAAAAACTTGGGATCGATACCGATACCATCAGCGCGAACGGCAAATAACCAGTCATTTTCCCGTTGGAGAGCGGAAACATGCACTTGAGGGACTGTCTCCGGTTTGCTGAATTTAATCGCATTCCCAATCAGGTTCTGGAAGAGCTGGCTTAACTGCGTACTGTTGGCTAAAATCGTCGGCATCGGGTCGGTTGTGACGATCGCCCCTGTTTGGCGAATTTGCCCGCGCAAGTGGCTCAGAGCGCGATCTAAGGCGATGCCGACATCGGTTGGTTCCCATTCGATCCCCTGTTGGTCTAACTTGGAGTAGACGAGGACATCATCAATGAGGGTCTGCATCAAGCTTACGCCCTCGACTGCCAAGCCGATGAACTCTTTGGCATCTCGATCGAGTTTGTTGCCATAGCGAGTTTCTAGGAGTTTGACATAACTGGCTACCTGATGCAGGGGTTCTTGGAGATCGTGCGATGCGACGTAGGCAAACTTCTTGAGGTCGTCGTTCGAGCGGACTAAATCGGTGGCGATTAGAGCCAATTCTTCGGCTTGACGCAGGACGATCTTGACAATTGCGCTGCGGAGTTCTACCGCTGATTCAATTTCGACAGCTTTCCAGAGCAGAGAATGCAGCCGGACTGTTTCTTGCCACAATTGGAAAGATGTGCGGGGAGACAGGGACAAATCGCCAGCGGTTTCGACTACTTGGAACGGATGATGCGGATCTCCGCCCCAATTAACCGCGCGCAGGGCTTCAGGACGGAAGCACAAGATATAGCTCTGCGGTGAGAGGTAAATCGATAACAACCCACTGGCAACATCTTTGAACCGCTCGGCAGATGGATCTAGTGCGGCGAGCGAGTCTGTCGAGAATACTTCATCTTGCACATTGGTATTCAACCATTGCACCAAGTCATCGAGTTCTGCGGGTAGTGGAGTTTTTCCGATTGTCGTCCATTTACCGCCAAAATAAATGGCTGCGCCCTCAGCATTGAACAGATCTAATAAATTTGGCTCGTAGCCCATTAGACCATCAATAAAATTCTTAGATTGGGACATTCGATCGATCGCAATCGCCAGATCGTGTGCTAATTTCGATCGATAGTTGGAGTCTACAATATTTTCGATCGTCGAAATCTCGGCAAAAATTACTTGTCCCAGCAGTTCGCAAGCTTTCCGCAATTCATAAGATATTGGCTTGGGTATCTGATGATGACAAGCAATAATCCCCCACAATTGTCCATCTTTAATCAGCGAAATCGTCAAAGATGCCCCAACCCCCATATTGTGCAGGAACTCGGTATGGCAGGGAGCCGCACTGCGGAGATTTGCCAGCGTCAGATCGGTAGGTACACCCGTCAGCGGATGTTGAGCCGGAAGCATGTCCACCGATTGTTCGTGAGTATCAGGTATCACCCGAATCTGGTTGGCGAGAAACATCTCCCGCGCTGGCGGGGGAATGTCCGATGCGGGGAAATGTAACCCTAAATAGGATTCCATCTGGGCAACTTTATCCTCTGCGAGGACTTCGCCATGTCCATCCTCATCGAACTTGTAGAGCAACACTCGATCGAATCCAGTCATCTCGCGGACTTGAGCCACCACATTTCGCCCAAAAGCGGTTAAATTGGCAGTTAATCGATCGTTGGTATAGTCTCGCCCCTGAAGAATCGATGTTTTAGCTAAATGATAAAAGCTGAGAAAGGGAATATGCTCGTCTTTGTGCGTTGGTTCCAATTCTAAAATGAGCGTACCGTCTGGACTCCGATGGAAAACAGCATCAAATATACTGTAATTATCTGTAGACTTCTGCACCCATACCTTACTATAATTGCTGCGATCGAAATTTTTGTCTTTCAAATCCGCTCGAAACTTTTCTACCTGAAAAACATCTAAGATATGCTCCAGTGGCTGTCCGAGCAGCCGATTTGGGGCGATCCCAAATGTTGCCACCGTATTATCACTCACTTGCAATACAATTAAATCTGGCTCTTGCAAGACTAACAATACGCCGTGAGATTGAACTTTTGTCAATGTATGAATTGACGGTTGTTCTAAGTTGGTGAGCGCGGGATTTAGAGCGTCAGGGTTAGTGCCTATCATGATTAACTCAATCGTTCTAGTTCTACTAGCTTAACTCAATTCTATCGTCCAATGTTGGTATCTTCTACGATCCAATATTGGTATCCTTTACCTACTGTCTCGATTAGGGTGCGCTCGATCGATCGAACTTGGGTTATCATCGCCATCACGTCGATCGATCGCGATGGATTGCGGCTGGATGTGAGGATCGGACGATCGAATCAAAACAATCGCGACAGATCGCGGCAAGAGCAGATGATATCACGATCGACGATCGATCGATTCAAAGCCTTCATTTGATTTCAATACTTCCACTTCGACGACTTCAACTTCAACGGTTTCCACTTCTACCATTGGTGCATTGACAACTTGAGGCAGTCGGAGCGGTAATACTAGAGGTTGTTCTGGGATGACTAGTGCTTGTTCGATCCAATAGCTGGCGGTGGGAATAGTCCGTTCCAGATCTTCTAACGGTCTAGGAATCACCATGATCGATCGTAATTCACCGATCCTTTCGGCGACTGACATTCCGACATCTAGAGCCATCGTCACATTGGAGACTGTCCCCCGAATAATCGCCGTACAAAAGCCCGCCCCAGTTTTTTCATACCCAGAAACATGGATATCGGCGGTTTTGAGCATCGCATCCATCGCCCCTACCATCGGCGGGAAGCCGCGAGTTTCTAGCAATCCGATGGCTAAATTTTTGAGCTTGCTCTTGCCGACAATCTGTGCTAAGAATCGATCGCTAATCGGGAGGACAGCATCGAGATTGGGAAAAGGACGAGAAATCACTGATTGGTAAACCAATTCATCCATCTGAGCGGCGACTTCTGCACCTGCGGCGACAGCTAGTCTCACATCGGGAAACCGACCGCGAATCACCGCAGTACAATAGCCATTGCCAATTTTTTCATAACCCACCAAATGAACAGCAGCAGATTTTAGCATCATATCTGCCGTTCCCACCATCGCCGGAAAGCTACGAGTGGATATTAACCCGATAGCACTTTCAGCATGAATGTCGGACATGGCTGGATGTGGAGTTGCCCCCAAGGGTAATTGTGTGTACTAGTCGATTGTCGTGCCCGTGTGCCTCTTACTGCGGAACATCGACAACCCGATCGATCGGCTAAAGTTGAAATGTAAATGTTTGCTGCTCTTTAGGTGCTAGCTAACTCTACCTTCTACTTGAGCGCGAAATTCTTCGACCTCTTCAGTATAACCAATTGGCAGAATTCGCTCAACGTTAGGATGTGGGCGCGGGATGATCACCCAAGATTCTAATGTACCGCCATACACTTTTTCCACTACCTCGATGCCTGCTGCCATTGCCTGTTTGACTTCTGACACATCGCCACGGACGTTGACGGTAAATCTCGCACTACCAGCTCTCAGATAGCCCACCAGAGTGACGCGTCCGGCTTTGAGCATCGCATCAGCAGCAGCTAAGACCGAGGGAAAGCCTTTAGTTTCGATCGATCCAACCGCCTGTTGAGAACTCATAGAATCAGCCATGAAAAATATACTCCTGGTAATAGTTGATAGCGATTCGCGCTCCTCGGGTTCCCCGAGGGTTTAGCGAATCAAGACAGTTGATAATTGATAGTTGATATTACGGCTGAGTCCGCTGTGATTTATATCCCTTCTCGCCTTTGTGACAAAGGCTAAGGCAGTCAGGCTCTATCCGGCTTTTTGGTAGTATTGTTGGTTGCGATTGACAGGTTTGGCTACGAGCGGCACCCGTATTTACACCCAAAACTCTCTGGATGCTGCTGTGTAGTGAATTGGCAAGACACTCTCGACATTTTCCGGTGGATTGGGGATGATGTAGTGACTGACTACAGCACCACGTTTGGTAGCTTCACCTGCAATGACACCAGCCGCGACAGCTTGTTCGACGGCGGAGACATTGCCCCGCACAGCGATGATAAACTCAGCCCGTTCCGCCAAACCATAGTAAACCAATGTGACATTTCCAGCTTTGAGCATTGCATCAGCAGCGGCTAAAACTGGCGGAAATCCATCGGTTTCGATCGTGCCAACTGCCTGACGAGAACTGCGATCTTTAGCCATTAAATATCTACTCCTTTACGATCGATAACTGTTCTCGTCGGTAGCTCCTAAAAATTAGTCCAACCAACCGATATCAGTGTTGGCACGGCGACGGGCTGTTTCCTCGCGAGACTCAGTAGGTCGAGCGGTAATCGAAGCATTGGATCGGCTAGTATCTTTTTTGACCATAGCTGAGGTTTTGCCCTTAGCCGGAGCTTGTCCCTGTTCTGCCAATTTGACAATCATTTCTTTAGCATCTTTCAGTTCTTTTGTCAATGCCTCGAATTGTTGCTGCTGAAGCTTTGATTCTTTTTCTTGAGCGGCTTTGAGTTGAGCGATGGTCGCGGTATCGTCGTTAGGTGGATTCATATTAGTATTTGTAGTAGTTGGATTTGGCTCGGGATGGTTATTTCGATCGCTAGCTGGGACAATCCGTTCGGGAATAACCAATGGTTGCTGCATTTCTTGCCGTAACACATCAGATGCTGACGATGATTTTTTTCTAACAGTCATATTTGGCTCCAATCTTTCCAGATTTCATTGACGACACAGCGGTAGTCAGCGGCTGCGGGTGCGGCTGCCTGACTCTTGTACTGACTGATGGGCAACCCCGCCATTGCAGCACGTTCGTGAATTTTCAAATTCCGAATTACTGTATAATAAACCGGAATTTGACACTGCAATAAGGTTTGTTGTGCTTCTTGAGCTTCTCTCAAACCGCGAGAATTGACCTTAGTCAGTAAAACGCGGTGGGCAATCTGGGAGGGAATTACCACCTGTCTGACTGTGCGAATCAATGCGGCAAGATCCATGGGCGCGGGTGGGGTGGGTAATACGAGGTAATCAGCGATCGGCATAATCGCCGCTAAAGCAACAGAATCGAGTGCTGGCGGCATATCTACAACAACAATGTCATAGTGTGCCCACTGTTGACGATTTACACCTGTCAGATCGGTGAGTACAGTTGTCTCAAAGCCCAAATCTCGACCTTCAGATTGTTTCACCCACCAACTCGCCGAGCCTTGCGGATCGGCATCAACTAGCAGCACACGGCGATCTTCAGCAAAAATGGCAGCCAGATTGATTGCTGTTGTGGTTTTGCCTACACCACCTTTACCGTTCAACACGATCGTAATTTTGGTCGATTGGAGTTGAGGTGGTACTAGTGTAGTCATGTTCAACCATTAGGAAAAAGGTGGCGTTTGAGTCGATCGAAGTTGGCGCGTCCAGCCACAGATTTGACGGATTGTTTCTCAATCTCGATCGTGACTGTCAGCAGCTCTTCTGTTTTGGGAGGAGTAGGTGCGGGAGGAGTCTCCACAACTGGAGGTACCGCTGGGGTATCCCAGGCATTGGTACTATCCCAGACATCAGCCGTTTCTGAAGGATCGGGCACAACCGGAGTAGGTGCGGGAGGATCGATGACGACAGATACCTCGCCTCGACTGCGATCTCCCACCACTGAGTGAGTAGGAATGACCGAGCCTTCGTCGATCTGCGGATCGAAAATAGTCGATCCAGCACCAATACAAGTATTTCGATCGATCTTCCCACTCCCGATTATCAGCACCCCTCTACCCACACAAACCCCAGCCCCAATATCTAAATCGCCGCCCGATGCGTGAAGGATCGTCCCCGCACCGATACATACCCCAGCCCCGATCGTAATCCGACTGTTTGGCTCGGCTTGAAGCAATACTCCAGGCGCGATTGCTGCACTCGGATCGATCGAGACATTTCCATCGAGATGGACGGGAACTACCTCCCTGGATAATGAGCGAAACTTAGTTAGCATGAAGATTGCTCAGGGAACGGAAAACAGAAATCGGCATTGCTCGATCGCTCTTTTGTCTCAGACGGGAAAATAATCCCAGCCTTTAACAACAGAGGCGTAAGAGTAAGGGAGGATTAGCGCAACTGTTTGCTGGTAACTTTTTGCCGATCGCTGGTTGTGTTACCGTTAGGGACGTTGAATGATTTCCTCGTGAACGCGTCGTCTGGCTTGGCTATCGATGCCAATCAACCGCACGTATTCACCTTGGTGATCTGTCAGACAAGTTTCTAATTGAGCGATCGCGTCTTGGAGTCTAGTGGCGGATACTGGTTTGCAGGTATGCCAAGAGCTACTCCGAAAACGACGCAGATCGGCGTGTTCGGTACCGATTTGATAGCTGTTTTCTAGGAGACGGCGCACAGATGCAACTATTTCAGGACTGAGGGAGGTTTTAACGTTGCCACCAACACTCGCAGCTTTACTGCTATATGAACCGCTTTGGCTACTACCACCGCTAAAGTTGAGTGTGGCTGGTTCACCTGGTTTGTGAATCATCACTTCCATCACCCGCTTCCGAGCCTGAGGATCGATGCCAATCAAGCGAACATAGTCGCCCTCATGAGCGGCGATTAGCTCGTTTAACATGGCGACTGCTTCGCCTTCACGGGTACCTTGGTAGGATGGGCCACTAGTCCAAGAGCTAGCGCGAAAGCGACGAGCATCAGCGAATTCTGTCCCAATCCGATAACCCTGATTTAGCAGTTGTTTGACTGAGTGAGCGGTATTACTACCAGCACTCGCTGATTTGCCATTGCTAGCAGCCGCAGGTACCCGTCCAGTCACACCCGCATGGCTGACATCGGTGACAGCACCATCGGGACGTTGAATCATCAGTTCCAATGTGCGCGTGCGGGAGTGTGGATCTACACCCAATAGTTGCACGTATTCGCCTTGATGCTCGTTTAGAACGGCAGTAATGCTAGCCAATACGGTACTTTCGCCACCTTGGGCGATCGTCGCACTCTGCCACGAACCAGTGCGGAACCTGCGAGCATTGGCGTACTCTACGCCCACGCGGTGCCCTTGGCTCAATAAACGACGAATTTGTTGGCGAACGCCATCACTAATATTACTCATATCTTAGGTTCCGGTTAAATCATCAATAAATTATGAGTTTAAATTAGTCTCAACAGACTAGATACAGCCGATCTCCTCAGTGTGGAGTTCACTTAGGAGCGATTCATTATAATAATTTCTTATCTTTCATCTCGTTTGCTGTATGTCAAGTCATTTCCCACTGCTACTGTATCGACGATCGCCACAATCAGCGCATCGACCGGATAGCGATCTTTGTTGGATACTTGACGGGCAGCACTGCCGCGACTTACCAAAACTACTTCTGTTAAACCAGCTCCCACACAGTCGGCGGCAACTTCATATTCTGGTAAATCGTTACCTGCGGCATCAAGCATTTGCACGAGCAAAAACTTGGTTCCGGTTAAACTCGGTTCTTTGTGGGTACTGACCACAGTACCCAGCACTCTAGCTAACTTCATTTAGCCTAAGAACGTCTGCCGCCCATTGCCAATGGCCCTGGACCATTGAGACTGTCGCGGAATTTCTCGACGTCTTCGGTGTAGTTCATAGGTAGAACGTACTCTAGGTTTTCATGAGGACGAGCGATGATATGAGTAGACAGTACTTGTCCGCCATTAACGCGTTTGACAGATTCTACACCTGCCGATACAGAAGCTTGTACTTCCGAAACGTCACCACGAACGATTACAGTTACCCGACCACTACCGATTTTCTCATAGCCAACTAGTGTGACTCGTGCGGCTTTGACCATAGCGTCAGCAGCTTCAACAACTGCGGGAAAGCCCAATGTTTCAATCATCCCAACTGCAATAGACATTCTCAATGACTCCTAAATTTTCTAACTCGATCGATGTTTAATTAACTTTGATTAGACGCGGAACTTTTCTACATCTTCGGTGTAGTTCATTGGTAAGACGTACTCTAGGTTCTCGTGGGGACGAGCAATGATGTGTGTGGAAAGAACTTCACCACCATTGACGCGCTTAACGGATTCCACACCTGCGGATACGGAAGCTTGTACCTCAGAGACATCACCACGGACAATGACAGTTACCCGACC
>NZ_JBGSQZ010000192.1:0-10050 GCF_041737865.1 Chamaesiphon sp. | reverse complement strand
GATTAGAAATCTTGCTTGTATCTCCTTTGAGCTTAACTAAAAATTATCATTGGCGATCGTCGCTAGACGACGCGCTTCGAGTGAGCGTGCTTCGAGATTCGCTCACTCGATCGTATGACTTATTCAGCAAGCCCTAATTATTTATAATCCTCGATCGATACCCAAGCCCGTAATACTTCAGCCACCGTCCACGCTTGGGCGATACAACCCCGTGGAGCCATCGGCGCATCGCCATCGAATATTTCACTACAAGTGCCCAAACCGGGAGCTGTCAAATGATGTGCGATCGGTTCTAAGAATTGTCGAGCTTGGGTGGGATTTTTATATACCTGCAAATGTGCCAATACAAACGAACCCAACAGCCAGCCCCAAGCTGTGCCCTGATGATAAGCTCCATCGCGTTGTAACTGGCTTCCGCCGTAATGTCCCTGGTATTGGAGATGGTTGGGAGCCAGAGATCGCAAGCCGTAAGAGGTTAATAGCGATCGTCCGCAAGTATCGACAATTCCACGTTGTCGATCGAGTGTCAAGAGCGGTGCATAGCCCTTCGATCTCATTCCTGGTAACGATACAGCAAAGATTTGATTCGGACGTAGAGACGCATCATCGCCGTCGGGACTGTCGAGAACATCGTAGCAATAACCCAGATCGGGATTCCAGAACCGCGAAAACTTGGCTAAAGCTCGATCGGCGATAGCTTCATATTCTCGATCTGGTTTGCCAAGCTGACGGGCAAACTTAGCGATCGATCGCAATGCACAGTACCAGAGCGCATTAATTTCGATCGGTTTACCAATGCGCGGCGTGACTACCCAATCGTCTACTTTGGCATCCATCCACGTCAATTGCACTCCTGATTCTCCGGCATATAATAGACCATCGCTAGGATCGAGTTGAATATTGTAACGAGTGCCGCGACAGTGCCAATCGATAATCTCTGCCAGCAGGGGAAAGAGTTTGGCTAATAAATCATCGTCAGCAGTAGCGTCGTAATAGCTCCGAATTGCCTCAAAGTACCAGAGGGTGGCATCGACAGTATTGTATTCCGGTACGTCACCTGCATCAGGAAAGCGATTTGGCAACATGCCACGATCTACATATTTAGCAAAGGTGAGCAGAATAGAACGCGCAATTTCCGATCGTCCCGTCGCGATCGTCAATCCTGGTAGACTAATCATCGTATCGCGTCCCCAGTCGCCAAACCAGTGGTAGCCAGCGATGATGGTTTTTCCATTGGGTGCATCGGGGAGCGGACGATCTACAATAAACTGGTCGGCGGCTAATACTAATCGTTCGATCCAAGCCGGACGATCTTGTCTAAAAGTGAGGGTTTCGGGTCGTTGGCAGAGCCTCTCCAAGGGAGAATCGAGTTTCCAGGTATTGATGAGTTGATGCTGTCGAGCGCGTTCTAATTTTAGTGCTGCCGATCCATCTAGATGGGGCTGTGGGTCGGTGCTAGCAACAAAAACGATCGATTCGCCCGGATTGAGGGTAACGGTGAAGGTGGCGGCGTGGAGGTGATCTTCGCGATCGCTCAATCCTCTCTCCCGTTCGACGGCTAAATCGAATCCGTAGTGCCAATCATGGGCGGGTATAGCAATGGCTCGTTCGCGTAGCGGTTCTTGCAGAGCATCGCTCGATAAATACAGGGGTGTGGCATTTACATTAGCAGTGATGCGAATTCCTCGTTCGCTCGGCTCTACGTTCATTACCCAGCCGTTACTCTGGGTATTGCCGTGATAATCGCGGTAATTCACCATAGCTCTGAGCGTTAGCTGTAGCGGTTGGGTGGCGCGGCTCAGTGTGTAGCGCAGATAGGTGGTATTGGCTCCATGCTGCATCCAGATCTGTTTCTCCAATAGAGCATCGGCACAAGCGAATCGCCAAGTGGGAATGGAGCCTTCAAGCGCAAAGCTTTCGATCTGTCGATCGCCGTGAGGCTCGACGCTGCCATCTGCCCAGCGATTGGTGTGGAGGGCGTAGATCAGATCGTTATACACTGACACCTCATCCAATTTGGCGAGCAGTAACGTTCGACCCAAGGGCGGATTTAAAGCCGCGACTAGCAACCCATGATAGCGACGAGTGAGTAGTCCGGCAACCGTACCGGAAGCGTAGCCTCCAATACCATTAGTGACCAACCATTCTCGCGTTTCGGCACTGGTGAGATCGCCACTGATTTCTCGCCCAAATTCGATCTTCATTCATCTCTCCAGTGATTACTAATATTTTCGGATCGATTAGTATTGTTGCCCAACCAACAGCAGCTCGACAGCGTTATGATATGCGCTAAATTACTTAAAACGATCGATTAATCGATCGCCAACTCGCAACGCATTGGCAATAATTGTCAATGTCGGATTGACTGCGGCACTGGATGGAAAAAAAGAACTATCGACGACATAAAGATTGTCCAGATCGTGAGTCCGACAATTGATATCTAAAACCGAATCTTGAGGATTTTCACCAAATCGACAAGTTCCATTTTGATGAGCGACAGCCGCGATCGAGAGTTTTTTGCGAAAATAGAGAGACACAGGCAACATCAGATCGCCACAATCGTTGGCGAAGCCTCTCGGAACGAGAATCGATTTCAGGACACTAACCCACCGTTTCATCAAGCGAGCCAAGGTGCCACCACCCGCACCAGTACCAATAATAATTACATCAAAATGTTGTTGAGCAATCATGATTTTAATTTTATTGTTCTCGATCGTTCCACAACAAGCCAGCATCGACAACTACTGTCGATTCAGTAATATACCGAGCATCATCTGAAGCTAAAAAAGCAACTACCACAGCGACAGCTAATAAGCTACTACTACATCGCACGAGAGCGGGTTAAATTACGCACTTGAGACTTGAAAACGGCAAATCCCAAAGCAACAATAACTAGACCGCCACCAACGAGTGCGTAGGTGCCACCCAAGCCCATAGATTTGGTTAACGGCTGAGTGATAATCGGCGATAAAAACTGCCCCAAAAACATCGCTGTTGAAAGACCACCTAACGCCCGACCCCGCAGTGCATCGGGAACAGCAGCACTGAGCCACACCGACATATTCGGCATTAGCAGTCCCAAACCCATCCCCGCAATTCCCAATCCGGCTAATACTTCCAACCAGTTTGAAGACTGACCGATTAATAGATAACCGATACCCATAAAGCCAAAAATTGCAGGTAAAAATGTGACAAATTCCATTCTTTGTTTGAGTTTGCCATAAGTAACAGATGCGATCGCACTAAATAGCGTACAAAGTGCGATCGCCATGCCGCTTTGAGAGGGATTAGCTTTGACTAAAATATCGAGATAAAATGGTAATTGAACGGGGATAAGATAAAAAGCAATTTGACTGAGGGTGGTAAATCCGTAGACGATAATCATCACGCCTACGGGTGTAGATTGACCGATCGAATCATTTGTCGATCCCATATTTGACTGGGCAGAGTTGCTTCTGTCAGGTTCGATAATAAACGCCAATACTAGCAATGCGATCGGCCATGCAAATAAGTAAATGCCAAACGGATAATGCCAATTTTGTTGAGCCAGTGCGCCGCCGAGGGTTAGGAATACTACGCCACCCAAACCCATAAATCCCGCCTGTAGCCCCATAAATGCCGCCCGTGCAGGGCCGCTGTAGTAATCGGCGATGAGAGTTGTCGCACTCACCATTACTCCAGCGACGGCAAAGCCAAGTAATGCCCGCCCGACTAGAATTGCGGGTAAACTTTCTAAAAATAGCCCCGAACTACCAGCAAAGCCGTAGAGGATTGCGGTAATTAGTAATAGCGGTTTGCGACCGAATCGATCGACTACAATGCCTGCGATCGGCGAACCAATGACGATAAATAATGCTGGTAATGTAATTACTAATTTAACTAAAGTCGTCCGCAAATCTGGATCGGCGATCGTACCTTCAAATTGTTGTTTCATCGCTGGTAGCGATGGTGAAACCGTCGCGCCGGACATCACTGTCAGGCTACTGGCGAGTAACAGCGTTAATTTAGTCGTCCAAGAATTAGGATTTGGCATTAATTTGGATTCCATTTTTATTAAGATCTGTAGGGGCGGGTGTCTTGTCTCGCTAAACCGTCGGGAAACCCGACGAGCGCGAGCCGCTTTATGCTAGAGATTGCGAATATAACGATAACTAACGTACAAACCCGCCCTCCCCACTATTAACATTTCGATGCTGGAATGTTTAGGCTGCTGGTAGGGTTGGGCAGGTTTGTACGAAGGTTAATTGCACGTTTGAATTAGTGGCATAAAGCGGCGTTTTTATTCGAGGGTTCCCCCCGAATAAAAAAACGACAAGACACCTGCCCCTACAGTCCCGATAACATCCGATCGAATTGGTTCAGTTCAATTACTTCTGCCAACGTTTGGTTGCTGCTGCAATCCGCTGACCGTATGATTCACAAGACAATCGATCGCCAGTGTCGAGTTCTACCGTTTTTGTCCCTGTGAAATCAGGAACGGCTTGCCCCATCACCCCTATAAAAGAACCCAACCGATTAACTCCATTAGGTTGAGGCATATCGCCTGCACTAACCCAAATCATCGAATGCTGGGATGCGTTAATCGCCAAATATAATAATGTTCCTTGTTTATCACCACTCAATGATGAAGAATGGGTAAATCCACCTGCAATTTTGTCTTTCCAAAGCTGTTGCGCCCAAATACTACTGGCATAATCGACAAATGCTTTGAATTGAGCGGCAACACCACCCATATAAGTCGGCGAACCAAAAATAATTGCGTCGGCACTATTCAGACTAGTTACCATTGCTTCATCTTTCCAGCGTCCATTGACAATTTGTTCGCCAGTAATGCGGAGTAATTGGACTTTTGTGTCGGGAATTGTTTGGACACCTGTGGCAACTGCGTCCGCCATTAAATGAGTATGTCCAGTGCCTGAAAAGTAGATAACTGCAATATTTGTCATGGGATTTCCTGGATAATTATGAATTAGTAGTGGTAAGTTAGGTTGCGGATGTACTCCCGCTAATTAAAAGAATACTCGATCTGAGGAATTGAAAGAGATGCGTCGGTAGTATTGTATTAGAGATTGCATAGAAATTTGATTAACGATCTCATACGGTTGCCTACTTATTCTCTAACTAAGCTTTGCTTGAATAAAGCCTGTAAATCTTCGCCAATTGGCTTTAGCTACTTTCCATTGAATAATTAAATGCAGTGCAATAAGTGTCAAAAAAGTATAAGCTAGCCAGAAATGTAGCGATCGGCCAATCTCAACCATGTCTTTATTTTCGGGAAAAAAGTCTGGTAGACCTAATCCAAAGAAACTGACATTATTAGAGCGAAAAGAATTAGAAAAGAAAAAGCCAGAGATCGGTACTCCCCACATAAAACCATATATTAGAGTATGAAGTATAAAATTTCTAATCCAATGATTCGATAACTTTGGTAGCCGACGCATGTATTTTTTAAGTATTACTTGAGTCAGGGCAACAACGCGCCATACTAAAAGAGCAATTGCTAGTATGGCGATCGACTTATGGAAGTCATAAAGCATCCCTCGAAACTCATTTCTTGGTAGTCGAGCCATAGTAGTACCACCGACAAATAGAATCAAGTAGCATCCAGCCATCCACCAATGTACCGACATTAAAAGTTGAAAGGATGAATTAAATTTATGCTTTTTAGTTTGTGACATGTTAATCAATCTTATTTCTCCAATATGATTTATATCCCAGCTTGAAGTGAAAGGCGATCGACAATTTCTAAGATCGTTCCCGCAAAATGCAATCATGGGATTCTCCTAAGTAATTGTATTTATGGTTATTTCAATACTGCTAAACCTCGTTTAACGGCAGGTCGATCGCCAACTACTTTCACCCAGCGATCGAGTTCAGTTAAATTTTCAACCTTGTCAGGATGAGCCGAGCGAATAAAGTTCAGCCCACTGGATGCCCAAGTATAATTCATGATATCGGCGATTGAATAATCATCAGCGATAAATGTGCGATCGGTTAAATGAAGATTGAGGACATTTAATAGCCGAACGCTTTCATCTAAATATCGATCGATCGCATAAGGTATTTTTTCTGGTGCAGAGCGAGAAAAATGTCCCCATTGACCAATCATCGGCCCAAGTCCACCGACTTGCCAAAATGTCCAAGCTAAAACGGCGAATCGATTATTACCATCATTCGGTAATAGTTTTCCAACCTTTTCTGCCAAATAAATTAAGATTGCCCCTGACTCAAACACTCGTTGACCACCTGCTACAGATCGATCGACGATCGCGGGAATTTTACCATTAGGGTTAATCGCTAGAAAAGTATCTGTGTGTTGTTCGCCCTGCGAAATATTGACAGGGAAAATTTGATAAGGTAAACCAATTTCTTCCAACATAATTGCTGGTTTCTGACCGTTGGGAGTATTCGCCGTATATAGCTCGATCGTCATTTGATACCTACTATTTTGGTTCTGAGAATTAGTATAACTTTAGACGGACTTTGCTTCATGTGCGGCGGTTTTAACCGCTGGCAAACTGACCTTAACTACAAAATGCCACCATTGACTTGCAGATTTTGTCCGGTCATCCAATGGGCATCATCACCGACTAGAAATGCCACCACATCGGCGATATCTTGCGGTTGTCCCAGCCTTCCCAGCGGCGTTTGCCCAATTAGATGGTCGAGAGCTTCTTTGGGCATAATTAACCCATCGGTATCGGTAACACCTGGAGAGACTACATTCACGGTTACTTGACGATGCCCGATCTCTTTGGCTAGAGCGAAGGCAAATCGTTCGCCTGCGGCTTTGCTAGCGGCATATAGCCCCCCAGTCAGGATCGGCAACATCGTGGCTCCAGTCGAAAACTGCACGATCCGTCCGCCATCTTTGACGCGATTAGCTGCGGCTTGGAGCATATACATTGCGCCTCTGGCATTGACCGCAAATACTTTGTCAAAATCCTCATCGGTTACGTCGGTATGAAGCTTATAAGCTGCCGCTCCAGCAACGTTTACGACGATATCGATCGCGCCTAGTTTTTGCTCGGTTTCATCAAAGAGTCGGGTGACATCGGCTTTGTTGGCAACACTACCCTGAATGGCGATCGCGCGTCCGCCACTCGCAATAATTTCTTGCACTACAACTTCGGCTTTCTCTGGAGATGCAACGTAGTTAACTGCCACCGCAGCCCCATCTTTTCCCAATCGCAAGGCGATCGATCGACCGATTCCTCGCGATGAAGCTGTAACAATTGCTACTTTCCCAGTTAATGATGACATGATGTTAGTGCTTAGTAAATATTTGGATTTGACTCAACTACTACGGTATACTTAGCACTTACCTTTTGGGAAGTACTTACTTTTTTGTAAGTGTGATGAGGAAATCAGATGATGACAGCACAAGTAGATGGCCGACAATTCGTCCAAACCACATTGGGCGTATTAGGTGGTAAATGGAAAATATTAATTTTATGGAATATTCGCAATCGACCGCAACGTTTGAGTGAGTTGAAACGGTTGATTCCCGCAATTAGTGAAAAAGTGCTGATTCAACAACTCCGCGATCTCGAAAAAGATGGGATCGTATATCGTCATGATTATGCCCAAATGCCGCCGAAGGTGGATTATTCTTTTACGGAATATGGTAAAAGTCTGAAGCCTGTTTTACGCATGTTATGTAACTGGGGCGAAGAACATCTCAAACAAATAGAAATTGAAAATAAGAGTTAAATCTAGCTTTGATTATTAGGAATCTAAGAAAGGATAATCTATATAACCTCGATCCAAATCTCGATCGCTTGTACTGTAGATATTAGCAAAATTAACGTTATTTAAAGGAGCATCCATCGCAAATCGTTCTGCTAGATCGGGATTTGCAATAAACGGTTTACCAAAAGAAACGAGATCTGCTGCACCAGTTTCAAGAATTCGATTGCCCTTGAATTTATCATAGCCACCATTAGTGACAATCGAGCCTAAATAGAACGGGCGAAAAGTAGACAGTACTGCATCGATCGCCGTACCATGTTTGAGATCGTCTTCGGTTGGTTCCATCAAATGAATATACGCCAACTTGAATCGATTAAGCTGTTCGATCGCATAGCTAAAAGTGGCAAGAGGATTAGAATCGTGCATTCCATAAAAGGTGCTACTGGGTGATAGTTTAATTCCCACAGATTGACCGCCCATAACCTCACAAACTGCTTCTACAACTTCCAATAAGAATCGAGCACGATTTTCGATCGAACCACCATATCGATCGGTACGCTGATTAGAGCCATCTTGAAGAAATTGGTCGATTAAATAACCAAAAGTTCCATGTAATTCAACCCCATCAAATCCAGCTTCTAGTGCATTTTTTGCCCCTTGACGAAACTGCTCGACAATTTGCGAAACTTCTTCGGTTGCTAATGCGCGTGGGGTGTCTAAATTAACTTTGCCAGCGGCACTATGTAGTGTCCCAACTGCGGCAATCGCACTGGGAGCAACTGGCAATTTACCATTAAGTAAAGATGGGTGAGCAATCCGACCACTATGCCATAATTGCAAGAAAATTCTGCCGCCCTTCTGATGCACCGCATCAGTCACTTGTTGCCATGCTGTGGCTTGTTCGGCTGAGTAAATACCAGGACAATTAACATACCCATTACTTAGGGGTGAAACCATCGTGCATTCAGTGATTATCAATCCCGCTGAAGCTCTTTGAGCGTAGTATTTGGCCATCAATGAGGTAGGGATGGAATTAGTAGCACGCAGACGAGTCATCGGAGCCATTACAATCCGATTGGGAAGGGTAATCGCTCCGATTTGGATAGGTGTAAATAGATCGACTTTCACGGATAAAACTCCTTAATTAACAATACCTTTTCCAAAATTAAGAGGATGAACAGATAGGGCGTTTCGTAGTAGAGTTATTGTCTCTAACAACGACAACTCAAAAACTACCTCTGCGCCCATGCTTGATATTTCATCACTTTTTGCTAGTTCAAGGTTAATTCGACTAAGTACAAGTTGGTTTTGCTAATTTAATGTGTGAATTACTCTCTGAATTTGAGGTAGGGGCAATTCATAAATTGCCCCTACCTCAAATTCAGAAGATCGCTTCTTACTGACTGATACAAAGCACATACTGTAAACCTTCGGCTCCAGCTTTTGCGTGAATAGTATTACCAGCAGGTGTAAATAAAGTCGCTTGATTAGCTGTAATGGCATCCTGTCGATCGCCCACAAATCCCGATTCCTTCACCGCTAATAGAAACACCGACTCATCAGCAGTTACTTCATGTTCGATTCTCGTTCCGAGACGCTCCGCGAACGAACCATTCGCAGGTAAAATCACATCCAAAAAGCGGATTTTAGTGGAGATATTCAACGGTGAAGTTAAACCATTTGCCTCCCCAACCACCACCCGCACGCGACCACCTTCGGCAGTTGTATAGACCGGAATTTGTGCCGCAGTCAGATTAAAAGCCTTGGCTGGTAGTGATTTATCGGCTAGTGGTAGATCGACAAACATTTGGATGCCATGACACATTTTGCCAGGTTCGATCGGGGTTTCATTATGCCGAATCCCCGATCCTGCTTGCGTCCAATGCAAGTCGCCAGGTGCGATTGTAGACCTATCGCCTTGACTATCTTCGTTAAAGAAAGATCCCTCAGAATCTTCAAACATATAAGTGACAGCGGAAAATCCTTGGTGAGGATGCTCGCCAAAAGTCGGCTGAGTCATGAAATAGTGGTCTAGTTGCAAAAACGGTGCAATTTTTGTGCCTAAACTTTGCTGATTGACGCTATAGGCGGTGAAACCTTGCCCGTGGGTGAATGGTTTTGCTGGAAAAATTTGAATTACTTGACGAGAAATGGTCATATTACTTGTTGACATGATGGAAAAATAACCTCTCTGCTTCGCGATCGCATTCAAAGATGGATAAACTCACATCTTGCACTAGTATATTAGCTCTACTATTCAAGGGGTTGAAAATATGAGAAAAAGGGCGTGGAAAAACATTGATGAGAACAGTGAACACCATTCTCCCTTACGCCCAATTAATACTCTACACGCTGTTA
>NZ_JBGSQZ010000187.1:0-36081 GCF_041737865.1 Chamaesiphon sp. | reverse complement strand
TTATTTGTTTGCACTTACAATTAAATAATCTCGGAATTACTTGCCCTAACTGTCAAAGTTACACTGATAATCTTCACGATCCTAGCTATATTCTAATTAGAGATTTGTCAATTTTTGGCAATCTGGTTTATTTAAAAGTACAGCCCTGTTCCCAGCTTCACTCTATAGAATTCCGAGTCTATTCGGTGTGGGCAGGTAAGGATTCACTCTTGAGTTTAGAGGAAGGGACTTGCACCCTCATCAATTGGACAGTTTAAGCCTTAAAGTGCTACATGTATCGTAGCCAGCTTGGATTAGTTATGTACGGACTGATTACCGCGATTGACTAATCAACGAATCGCACTGACTAGAGCAATGTGGATGGTGGGTAGATCCTCGCATCCTACCCACCAACTTCGAGCTGCTTTGTTAGTTCATCCCAAACACAATAACTAAACCCAAGACAGCACCAAAGACAATCAAAGCATAGTTTTGAGCGCGTCCGGTTTCGAGGTATTTCAACCCTTCACCACCGAGCAGCGTGGCTAAACCAGTCAAATTCACCGCACCATCGACAACGCGATAATCGACTTCCATCACCTGACGGGCGACTCGGCGTAAGCCGATGACGAAGACACTATTGTAGATATCGTCGATGTACCACTTATTGAGCGAGAGATTGTAGAGATCGGGAATCTTGGACGCGATCGCACTCGGATCGATTTTCCGGCTGAGATACATTAGGGATGCTAAAGTAATCCCAATCAGACCGATGCCGACGGAACTACCCGCCATCACCAAGAATTCATTCAAATCGAACTCGTGCGCGACTTCAACGGCTCCAGGTGCAGAGATAAACGCTTCAAAATAGTTATTAAACGGTGTACCGACGAGACCGATTAGGGCTGAAGGCACCGCAAGGATAACTAGCGGTAAAGTCATGCTCCAAGGGGATTCATGGGGAAATGCTGCATGATTTGGACTGTGAGCATCGTCATGGCTGGTATGGTCGTCATGAGCATCTGCGCCACTCGGACGCGCCGCCGCAAGTAATTGCTGCCGAATCTGCTTGTCGTTGCCTCGGAAACTGCCCTCAAAGGTCGAGAAATACATGCGGAACATGTAAAACGCCGTCACCCCTGCTGTCAGGAAACCAACGCCCCACAGGAGCGGATTTGCGGCGTAGGTGGCACCGAGAATTTCGTCCTTCGACCAGAATCCGGCGAAGGGGGGAATTCCCGAAATTGCTAGAGTACCGATGAAAAAAGTACTAGCGGTTATGGGCATGTGTTTCCGTAAACCACCCATTAAGCGCATGTCTTGAGCCAAGGCGGGGTTGTGTCCGACAACATCTTCCATGCCGTGGATGACCGAACCCGAACCGAGGAACATCATCGCTTTGAAGTAAGCATGAGTCATCAGGTGAAATAATCCCGCCGAATATGCACCGACTCCCATTGCCATCACCATATAGCCCAATTGGGACATAGTAGAGTAGGCGAGACCTTTTTTGATATCATTTTGGGTAATCGCGATCGAGGCTCCTAGAAAGGCTGTAACTGCGCCCGTCCAGGCGATCGTATCCATTGCCGTGGGGATGCCCTCGAACACGGGATACATCCGCGCGATCAGGAATACACCCGCTGCTACCATCGTCGCAGCGTGAATCAGTGCCGAAATCGGTGTCGGCCCTTCCATAGCGTCTGGGAGCCAGACGTGGAGCGGGAATTGAGCGGATTTGGCAACTGGCCCCATAAATACGAGGATCGCGAACAGTGCAGCTAATCCGCCCCCAATTGCGCCAGATGCAACTAATTCTTGGAGTCTATCGCCCATGATTTGGAAGTCAAAACTACCAGTCGCCCAGTAGAGTCCGAGCATCCCTAAAAGTAGCCCAAAGTCGCCAACGCGGTTGGTGACAAATGCTTTTTGACAGGCATCGGCGGCGGCTTTGCGATCGTACCAAAAGCCAATCAGCAGATACGAACACATCCCCACCAATTCCCAGAAGATGTATACCTGGACGAGGTTGGGGCTGATAACCAATCCCAACATCGAGGAGCTAAATAGGCTTAAATAAGCATAAAATCTCACATATCCAGGATCGTGGGACATATACCCGTGGGTGTAGATCATCACCAACATGGCAACAGTCGTGACGATGACCAACATCAATGATGTCAGATGGTCGATCGTATAACCCATATTCAGGTGAAAATTGCCCGCAGATGCCCATTCAAACGATCGAATGTAGGTAGGATGCCCTTGAAACTGACTATTGAGAATGGCGAAAGACATCACCATCGCCGCACCCATTAAAGAAATAATCAGAACTGCATTGAGATCTCGCAGTCCATTGGTAAATTTATTGAGTGAAATCAATCCTAGTCCGACTAGCATCGCCCCAGCCAGGGGAAATACTGGAATCAACCAGGCATATTCATATAGTGTTTCCATGTATGTACGAACTAAGTTGATAGTTGATAGTTGATAGTTGATAGTTAAATGTCCTATCTATTGTGCTTCAACTAGTCGATCGTCAACGTTTGGCTGTCGATCGAGGAACATCCATTGGGTGTTCTATGAGTAATTATACCGATCCCCATCCGTGCGAAACGATCGATATTAGACATTTACCACCAATCCTAAGAGTGAATTAACTTTTTGCAGTAACTCAGGAGTAGCGAAACCTTTGTTGAGGTAGTCGGTAGCTCCCAGGCGACGAGCTTCTTTGCCCCATTCTTCGGACGATCGCGATGAAACGACGAGGATCGGGATCTCAATCTTAGCTTGACGCGCTCGATCGATCAGCGTAAACCCGTCCATATTAGGCATCTCGACGTCGGTAATCATCAGATCGGGGAGGGGATTGGTTTGCAGCCAATTCAGGGCTTCTAGCCCATCATTGCAGGTGTGGGTGACAAATCCATAGGTATGCAGACTAGCTTCAAACCTGCGTCGCATCAGGGCGGCATCATCGACGATTAGGATGGTGGGCGTAGATGGTCTGACTTGCTCGACTGCCAATGTGCTAAAACTGTAATCCGCACGATCGGTAGTAGTCGCGAGTTTGGTATTCAGCGCGATCGGATCGAGGATCGAAATCAAGCGACCATCAGATTGGAGGCTGACGCCTAATAGTCCAGCGGGAGCGATTAGCGGACTGGGGAGGGGATTAATCAGCAGCTCGGCCTGTCCGAGTAAATCGTCAGCGATCGACCAAATTTCGGTACCAGCTTTGCCCTGGCGCGTCCGAATGCCAATAGCGGTGTCAGGGAGCGATCGACTGGCAAACTGCCAATAATTGGCTAAATCGAAGCCAGGAGCCGATCCTTGGCGGGTATTGAGCGTCCAAGTACACAAGCTACCATCATCATCTGTAGACATTTCGGCAGACATCGAACTCAGTAGGGCTGTTTCGAGGACTTCTTCGGTGGGGAAGGCAATCGTGCGATCGCCAACTTGGAACAAGACGCAGGGGACTAGTAATTGCGGCGCGGGGACATCGATCGCAAATTTGGTACCGCGACCTACTGCGGTTTCTAGGCTGATTTTGCCGCCCATACTGGCAATCTGCGCGACGACTACATCCATCCCGACACCGCGTCCCGATACCTCGCTGATGGTGGCACTAGAGCTAAATCCTGGTTGACAGAGGACAGCCAATAGTTCGCTAGGAGTGCTGGTACGATCGAGCGAGAAGCCTTTGGATTTGGCAATCTGATGCACGCTCTGGGCATCGATGCCAGCTCCATCATCCTCAAGTTCCAAGCGATACAGATTGCCGCGTCGAGTCAGGGAAATATGGATCGTCCCGCGTTCGGGTTTGCCCAGAGCTAAACGTTGGGCGGCGGTTTCTAAGCCATGATCGTAGGCATTTCTAATCAGATGCAGTAGAGCTGGTTCCAACTGTTGGACGACGCCAGCATCTAATTCTACCTGCTCGTTTTCGACGGTTAAGGTGGCTGGCTTGCCATAACGGTTGGTGAGATCGCGTAAGATGGCTCTGGCGCGTTGAGTCAGATTCCGAAATGGTACTAGGCGACTGGTTTCGATACCATCTTTGAGCCGGAGAATACTCCGATCGAGGGCTTCGAGCCGATCTTGGCTTTGGTAAGTAGCCGTCTCGATTTCTTGACCCAACTCGGACATCCGCAGCATATTTTCCAGCAGCCGGACGATCGTGGTGTAGCCCTGACGATAGCGTTCGAGGGTGACATTATTGCCACTATCCCGCTCGTCGCTGAGGTTGCGAAGCAGTGCATAGTCATCTTGCAGTTGGCGGAGTCTAGCCACAAACTGGGAACTCTCTTGAGTCAGGACACTGAGCTGTGCTAGTTGGGATTGGAGTCGATCGGCGACGTTCTTTACCGCTCTTGCTGTCAAGAGGGTATCGACTACTTGTTGCGCCGATCGATCGAGTCGTTCGATCGGGACGGGGATGGAAATCCCGCGTTTGGCTTCGACTGGGGCGATCGAGAGCGGTGCTGGTAGTGACTGTGGTGTAGGCACAGCAACGCGATCGTCGGTAGTTGCGACAAACTCACTCTCAATCAGGGCAATTAAATCGAGTTCGTCTAATGCCGATCGCTCTGTCAGAGCGTCGATTTCGGCAATTGAGAAATTCCCACGTGAGATGGGTATGACGGTGGGGATGGGATCGGCGGCGGCAATTTCGGTTTCTTCATCCAGGAAGAAAGTATCTAGTAAATCTGGTAAGTCCTCAGTAGACTCGATCTCTAGCAATCGCGATTGACTGGCTGGGGGGATTTCTGCATCGCTCCACAGATCGGTTACTAACTCTGCACTAAAGCCAGTCGCTGCTGCGGTAATTTCGCTAATTGGGGCAGTTTCCGCCTCCGTGAAAAAGATATCTAATAGATCTGGTAAATCTTCAGCAGTGGCGATCTCTGGAGGGAGCGACTGACCGAGTGCTGAGATTTCGGCATCGATCGAGAAATTATCGCTTGCATCTTCGCTGGGAGTGGTGAAGGTGACCGTTTCGGCGACCGTTGCAGTCTCCTCATCCAAAAAGAAATCATCCAGCAAGCCTGATAAATCTTCACCAGACTCGATCGCCATGTCTGGGCTAATTTCGCGGCTGGTTACTGACACAACTGGGATAATTGGACTGGGATTTTTACTGCCAACCGCACTGGCTAGAGCCTCCAACTGCTCCACTCGATCGGTCTCGATCTCGCCACTATTTTTGATGCAAGCTTTTAGCACCTGAAAATATGGCAACCAGATCGTCCGCCATAACTGCGGATCGGGATTACCGATCGCGCGTTCCCCACACTGAATCAGTGACGTCCACCCAGGAGCTAATTCGAGTTCGGTACCGATCTGAATCAATTGCGCGAGCGTCGATCGAGCGATCTCGATTGTCTCTGGCGGTATTGCGCCGCGATCGGGTATCTTTGCCAAAGCCATCTCTAGCTCCAACACCACCAAGTCGAAACCCTGCTCGGCAAATTCCTGATGAACTTGCTTCATCTCATTCCAATCTGGCAAATAATCTGCCTTTACCTGCGCGTGAAGAGTTTGGAGCCGCTGAAGTGCCAAATGAACTCGCTGCTCGTCATCAACGCTAGGAGATATGCCTGGACTGAAAATTTCCATGCAACCAGTCAGCAGTTCGCCAGCTTCTACCAAGATCTGACTCAACTTGCCATCACTCAGGGGCGGTGCTACTTCCAGATACCGCAAATCCGACAGCAAGTCTTCCAGAGCCATCGCCCCGTACAACATACTATTAGCTTCAACCGTGACTGCACCCCCTTTGATCGTGTGAATCGCTCGGTAGATCGACTGAATATCACGTATCCAAGATCCTGGCTGCAACTGTTGGACGATATCGAAATACAGCTCTAATTGTTGTTGGGTATCGACGAGAAACATCTCCCGCAACTCTTGTCGTAATTGTGTTTCGGCGGTATCGGGGGTCATCATGATGTTGTTATGGCACGGGAACGGGGATGGGGGGATGGGGGGATGGGGGGACGGGTTCACACCAGCAACGTAATTGCAATCTGCGTAATCTAACGAATCATGGTTTGGGTTGAAGGAGGGCGTATATAACGTCGGAATTTTTGACGACTGTGGAGTCTTCAGGAGAGATCGAACTAGTATCTGAAGGTTTTTGGCGATCCAACTGGAAAAACTCGACGCGCTGGAGTAGGTTTTGGGCGAGATCGCCCACGGCACGTACCTGTTCGCGGGTGATAGTTGCCTTCTGCTCGGTAGTTTGAGCGACAATCCCGATCGAGCCGATCGCGGTGAGAGTATCGCCAACTGCGCGGGCGATATCGCGACTGGAGCTACTTACTTGTTCGCCGACGATCGCCACTCGATCGGTCACTAGTTGAATATTGGTAAAGGCTTGACGAGACTTGCTCATTTCACTAGTGAATTTTTGGACTAGCTCGTTGATATCGGTGACATCTTGATTCAGACCGGAAGTTACGGTTTGAATCTGGTTGGTGCGATGTTGGAGCGATACTAGACTATCGTTGGTATCGACCGCTAGTTCGTTGACCTGCTTGGCAATAGTTTCAAATTCATGTGCCAGACTGGCAAACTGGGCGGGGTCTTGCTCTTTGATGGCGCGGGTAGATAGCAAGGAAGCGTTCAGAGCCAGCACGCGGGTCAGAGCGGCTACCCGCTTTCGATCTTTGGAAAACTGGGCGGCTAACTCCACGAATTCATTCAGACGCTGCATCCGTAATGAGATTTGCTCCGTCCCCTGTTGGAGGATATCAATCCCATCTGCCATCGCATTCATTTCTTGCTGCCCGTTGCCGATAGCAGCTTTAGCCAATTCTACGGCATCGATCGTTGCCAATGCCTGCTGTTGAGAGTTGGCAGTGAGGCTATTTACTTCAGCGATGAGCTTCTCAATCTGTTGGATCGATCGAGTTTGGGTTTGAGCTTGGGTGGCTGTCTCGATCGCTAGCTGCTCTAATCCACCCGCACTACCAGCCACCCGATCGGCACTAGATACTACTACCGTGATAATTTGGTGTAGGGACTCGATCAGGCGGTTGAGCGTGTCGGAGATCAGTCCAGTCGCCCGTTCGTTGACCTGAGCCTGCGCGGTCAGATCGCCATCTTCGAGCAGACTGACGATATCCAGAATATGACCGATATCTGCTTGGAGCGTGTCACTTTCGCGGATGACTTGCCCCTGTTGGACAGTCCGCAGTTCGGCTTCTTGTTGGAGTTCGGTATTCAGTGTGAGGAGATTGGCTTGGAATGCCTGGAGATCTCGCTGGGACTGCTCTCGATCGCGAATATAGCTCCTAACTGTCAGCACCACAAACGAGCCACTTACGACCAACAGTCCTAAACTAACCAGTGCGAGTGTAATTGCAGCTCCCAAGGCTTGACGATTCGCGCGAACTTCACCGTCAGCAATCGACTTAACTTTAGCGATCGTGGCAGAGACTCCCGCTGCGTAAATCTGCTTATTTTGTTGGTATTCTGTACTAGACAATACTGCGGCAGCTTCCGGCAACTTAGCCTGTTTTGCCAATTTGAATGCCGTATCTTCCAGCCCCAATAACTTTTTGTTGGCGGCATCAACTTCTTTAGCTGGCGGCGCATCTTTGGTCAGTTCAGCCAAGGCACTATCGATATTCGGTGCGTTATCGTTGTAGCGTTTTTCCCACATCGCTTGTCCGGTACTAGCAAACATTCGCGCCGACATGGTGAGTACCTCATCCAAATAGGTGAGTCTGCTGCTAAGATCTTGCTGTCGATCCTGCTTGGTGATGGTCGTCTGCAACCGCTGGGAAGACTGCCAGACGCTCCAGGTCGAAGCCCCAGTCAATCCTAGATTGAGACAAGTCGAGACAATAATTGTGCTGACTAAATGTCGTTGGAAGAAAGACCAGATCTGGCTGGGCGTTGAGGTAGTTGGGTTTAGGGGCGATTGTTCGGGGTGCATATATTTCTACCGATCTTCAAGAAGATTCGGGTGCTAAAGTGAGTTCAAACGGCAAATTCTAGGGCGACTTCGTTGCTGGGTGCAGATGATAGCTCCACTGCTGGGAGCTTAAAGACCTGGATATTTTCGAGGAGGTCTGTGGAGAGCAAACTCAGCCTGTCGCCGAGATTTTGGGCATCTTGAGACTGATGTGAGATTTGTTGGCTGAGGGAGGAGATCGATTCGATCGCGGCAGTTGTCGAGTCTGTAGCAGTGACAATTTTTTCACTGGCGGCTGCGACCAAATTTCCCGATCGCACGGCTTGTGCGGTCACTTCTTGTACTGTTTGGAAGACATCGCTGGCTTGTTTGACCCCTTGGGTAAAGGTAGTCACCAAACCGCCCAATTTTTGGACGTCTAGATCTACCGACGATACGACCTTATGAATCTGGGAACTACGCTGTTCCAGATTAGTCAAGCCTTCATTTGTTTGTTGGGCTAGTTGACTAACTTGGGTAGCAACTAATTCAAACTCGCGGGCGACGGCGGCAAACTGTTTGGGGTCGCGCTGCTCTGCGGCTCTGGCGGCTACTAGCGAAGCATTTAGTGCCAGAATTTGAGTTTGGGTGACGATTTCGCCTTGATCCTGCACGAACCTGTCGGCGAGTCCGACAAATTCTCCCAGAGTTTTAATCTCTTGCACGATCCGATCGCTACCTGCTTGCAAGATGTCGATTTCGCGATCGAGGGTGGTAATTGTCCCCTGTCCCTGAGTTACTGAAGACTGCAATGCCGTTAGGGACTCATTTGTGACCACCAACTGCTGCATCGTATTTTGGGCAGATTGGCGGACGTTCCCAGTCAGCAGCAGCATTTGACTGACTGCTTCAGCCTGTTTGCTAGTATTTTGAGCAACTGTCGCAGCCATCTGTTTTTGGGTTTTACTGTTGGCATCCACCCGCCGAGCGGCGGTAGAGACTTGTTGGAGCGTCCGTCCTAGCTCTTCGATCAGTCGATTGAGCGTATCGCCGACTAGACCTGTGGCGCGATCGTTTACTTGTGCCTGAATGGTTAGATTACCAGACTCGATCTCACTGACGACATCTAATAGTTCGCCAATATCTTGTTGGAGTTGGTCGTTTTCTTGACGAGTTAATTGCTCTTGCGCCTGACGTTGTTGAGCTTCACTTGCCAACTGCAAATTCAATGTTTGCAGATTGGCTTGGGATGCCTGGATCGCAGTTTGTGCCGCCTGTCGATCGCGGATATAGCCCCGCACGGCGATGACGATCCCCGTCCCAGTTATTGCCAACAATCCCAAGCTAACTAGTTCTAAGCCGATCGACCAATCCAGCGCGAGTTGTTGGGCTTGAATCCGATCGTTTGTTGCAGTTTTGATACTAGCAATAACCGTCTGGACACCTTGACTGTAAATCCGCTTTTGCTGACTATATTCCTCGCTCTGAAGCAGAGCAGCAGCCTCGGTAAGTTTTCGCTGTTTTGCTAACTTGAATGCTCGATCTTCTAAAGCAATTAGTTGTTTGTTAGAGTCATCGATTTGATGATAAGCATCTCGCACAGATGGGGGGATATCTTTAAATAATTTTGCGGTAACTTTGTCAAGTTCGGGCACATATTCATTGTATCGCTGTTCCCATTTAGGCTGTCCGCTACTTGCTAGCATATTCGCCGACATCGTGAGGACTTCATCTAGGTAAATTACCTTGCTGCTGAGATCTTGGAGATTTCCCTGCTGCTCCACAGTTACCTTCAAGCTCTGAGATGTATTCCAAACATTCCAAGTCGAAGCCCCAATTAATACTAAATTTAGACCGACTGAAGAAACGATCGTCGCCACTAGATTCGATCGAACAAACTGCTGAATTTTTGGGATCGAATTAGATAGGTTGAGATTAGACATAATCAAGATATAAACTTATAAAATAAAGATAAATATTGAAATTACCAATGCGATCGAGCTAGTGTAGCGAACCGCCAGAGATCTCAATTTAACGATCGACTACTCACCAAATAGAGAGGGTTTAGAGCCTCCAGCCTCTGGGCGGATTGCGACCGGGACGGAGTTTAAATCTCCGTCCTGATAACTGTCAACTGTCAACTATCAACTATCAACTGTTTAACGACCAATACTGTGGTTGCCAAAGATTAGAGGGCACTAAATGACTTTGCATCATCACCATCGATCCATCGCGGTGAGCGGTAAATAAACTAGGTGGCAACTCCGCTTGATGACTGGTACCGATCGCTCGATCGACAATGATGCTGACATTCTCCAGCCGTCCAGCAGCCTCATGGAGCCGGACGACGATCGATCGCTCTGGCAAAGTGAAGGGGATTTCTAGCAAGCGGGCGGCAGCAATCAACGGTGTCACTCGACCGTTGTAGTTGGCAATCCCTACCAGCAAAGGATCGTAGAATGGTAAGTCCAGGATTTGCGATCGATCGACTCGCCAAATTTCTGCCACCCAAGTTGCGGGAAATACCAGGGTCAGCTCTGCGACCTGAGTTAAAATGAACCGAGTCTCTAGCAGCGAAGCCACGCCAACAGTTGGCGATGTGCGATCGGTATCGGGTGGAGTTAGATCCGTGACGGTCATGAGGGTGGATGGGTGGATGGGTGGATGGGTAGATAGGTCGATGGCGATTCGCCGCATGTGGGGTTTAGCGAATCAGCGACGCGCGCATCATCACGGAGATTCCCTTCACGCCTTTGCGCGTCAAGACAAGACAGTGAACGATCGATAGGTGGATTCCTATGCTGGGATTTTGGCGAGAACTCGTTCGATACTTTCGCGACTGACTGGTTTGGATAAATAGTCATTTGCCCCAGCCCGCCGGACACCATAATCGATCTCTAAGGGTGTTTTCTTGCTGGAGCAGAACACCACATACTGACTGGCAGTACTGGGATTGAGCCGTACCGTGCGTAAGAACTTATAGCCATCTTGTTCTGGCATCACCACATCTAGAAATACCAAATTGTATTTGCCAGTTTCGATGATGCCCAAGGCATCGATTGCACTCTCACATCGATCGACTTCATGTCCGAGTATTTCCAAAATCGAAGCTAGAGCATGTCGATCGACCGAGCTATCATCAATGATTAAAAATCGCATAATTTTTGCCTGATATGGTTTAATTTTCGATCGGGGTTGCTGCTGCGCTCAGTAGTCGGGGAATCAACTCCTCAAGCTGCACCTGGAAATCGGCAATTGCCCCAGTTGTGAGCGGTTTGGTCAGAAACTCACACCCACTCCACTTTGCCCGCCATTTATTGGAAAGCTTTTGTTCTCCAGTCAAAATTGCCAGAGAAATTCCCATCAGATCTGGATGTCGGCGGATCTGCTTGACTAGCTCGAATCCAGAAATTTCTGGCATGTTAATATCGATGAACACAACTGCTGGCTTTGTCGCCAAAATTTTGGCAAGGGCGGTATTGGCATCTTGGCAGATCGTCACCGAGTAGCCCAAAGCCGATACCCAGTGCTGAAATTGAGCCAATAGCACTGGCGAATCATCGATGACCATCACACTCGCAGCGGTCTGTTTGCGGGGTGGTTTAAACTCCACCAAGCCCATGCTGGCTAGTTTGGCGAACATCTTGGCGACTTCGAGGTTGTCTTTCGCCATCTCTTCAGCGATCGCACTGAGCGATTGCTCCGATTGCATTAGTGTTTCAATCCGCCGCCGCTGAGGATCGGGTAAACTCGCTTTTTTCATGGCTGCACGATTGAGGATCGGGCACAATTTCATCGAAGGTACTTGCTGTCTCAATTGCTCCCATTCCACGTGTCGCTGTTGAGCTTCATCTAATAAGACGCTCGGACTAAAACCAACGATTGGCAACTGACGATCGATATCTGCGGCAATAAATCTCGCGGAGCCACAACCGATGAGTAAGTAGAGATCTAAATCATTAAGAATTTTGATGCGTAGTGCTTCTAGCAATTGGGCTTCACTGACGATCTGCTCTTGTTTCATCATCGCTAGCAACTGGGCGGGGTTGAGTTCTTGTGACTGAATCCGACTCTCGATGAGATCGAACTGAGACTGAACCGCCTCACTACGAGTCCGCAGTACATATCGCCCCACGACTCTGAGCAACATCTGTACCGACCAAAATCGATTGCCTGAGTAGAGAATTTTCCCATTGGCAATCCCCAGATTCCAGTAAAAGGGCGGCTCCCGATTCGCCAACCTGTCGAATTGGTGTTGCCAATATCCGGTGCTACCAGACTGGATGTGTTCTAGCAGTTTTGCGGGCAATCCTCTGGCGGCAAATGAAAATTGGTCGGGATTGGCGATCGATCGATTCATCCGATTTCCATTGGCACCTGTGTCAACGGAACCAGGACTAGCGACCTTAGGGCGGTGAAATTTGGCATCAATAGTCATTGGATTTGTTCGCGTAGCGGCTCCAGTCGAGACTTGAAGTAAAGAGCTAATAACAAGCAGTTATTAGCTCTTTACTTCTGCTAGAGTACCCACGATCGCCATAGTTTGGCTCACAATGTCTTTAGAATATTTTGAGTATTTATACTACACTCTGAATCTCAATAGCAAACCCTCGCTTCAGTAAAGCAAAATAACGATCCTGAATAGATAATCATCTGCGTGTCCTTATTCCGTAGACTAGCAATCAGCATTTAACTAGAACTTAGTGCCAAAAATATAAATCCATATTTACTCACCTCTGGCACCAGCGACGCGCGCTCCGTCTACGACACGCCTCGCTTCGCTCGTCTACGGGTTCCCCGATGGTTTAGCGAAAAGTGCTTCACTTGGGCAAAGCCCAAGTGAAGCACCTTTTCAAGACAGCGGCGTTTTTATGCGGGGGGGCACCCCGTCTTGGCGTTTTTTATGCGGGGGTTCCCCCCGCATAAAACGCCGCCGAATTAAAAAGCGACGCATCGACCTGGATGTTTCCTCCAGGTTGTGTGCGTCAAGACAACGACAAGGCAGCGCGTCAAGACAGTACATAACAACTGACATAATTTGCTCCAAACTAGCAATTATTGGCTGAAAACTACCCTCTACCCTCTCAATACTAGTAACTTTGTTTTGATGTAAGATTTGAGTCTACTAATTGCTGGGATGTTTGCCGCCAGAATGGTTCCGCCAGCGATCGCGCAAGCACTGCTAGTCAATTGCAGCGTTTTGGCTAATTTATCTTCAGATCCCGATCGGGTTTGCATGATTTTAATGGTTGATACGATCGATTGGACAAGCGAAGCAATATATTACTTTTGTCATCACTAATTTATAATACATGCAACAACCGCTGACTTCATCCGTAGTTATCAATTGAAGCTTAACTTGTCACTAATCGGGGAACCCGCCGCGCGGGGAAGCTTCCCCTAAGAGCTTCGCTTGTGTTCGTTTAGCGAATGCGAAACCGAACCGAGTCAGGGGAGTGTCAAACGGAAGAATATCGCTTTAAAAAAATCGCACAAAGGATGATAGATTTAGATCGTCGTTGAGTGCGTTCTCGATCGCTTAAATTGCGGATCTGCGGATCTGTGCATGGATTTGCCGATTTTCCATTTTCTATTTACGACTGATATACTAAGTGACCGATCCAACTCCACCTATCGATACACTCTTGGCACCATTTCACCAATTTGGGGTAAATTTGGGACTGGAGCGCATCCAAAATTTACTCCTAGCACTCGGTTCGCCTCATCAGTCGGTGCCGATAATTCATGTCGCGGGGACAAATGGTAAAGGTTCTGTCTGTGCTTATCTATCGAGTATCCTCACCGCCGCAGGTTACAAAGTCGGTCGGTATACGTCACCTCATTTGGTAGACTGGAACGAACGGATCTGCATCGACGATCGACCGATTAGTACCGATAGCGCGATCGCCGCACTACACCAAGTTATTGCCGCAATCGATCCTACGACCCCAACTCCCACACAGTTTGAAATTGTCACGGCGGCGATGTGGCTGTACTTTGCTCAGTCGCAAGTAGATATCGCCGTCATTGAGGTCGGATTGGGTGGGAGACTAGACGCAACCAATGTTTGCGAAAATCCGCTGGCAACGATTATTACGTCGATTTCGCTCGAACACTGGCAACAACTCGGCGATACGATCGCCAAAATCACCTGGGAAAAAGCAGGTATCCTCAAACCTAATTGTCCAGCAATTATTGGTACTCTCCCTCCCGATGCCGTAGCCGTAGTAACCGCCAGAGTAAACGATCTAAATTGTCCGACAATCTGGGTTAAACCCGCTGTAGCCACACCAAAACCCAACTCAACAGCCACAAACCCGTTAGCTGAAAATGTGCTGCCCTGGGTCGAATTTGCTGGGGTTAGTTACCCGTTGTCGTTGTTGGGTGAAATACAATTGACTAATTCAGCCCTGGCGATCGCGACTATTCAAGTCTTGCGCCAATCGGGATGGCAAATTAGCGAATCGGAGATCGGCTCTGGGATGGCAAATACGCGCTGGTTGGGACGGATTCAGTGGACGACTTGGCGAGGACAAAAATTACTTATTGATGGTGCCCACAATACTGCTGCGGCGATCGCCTTGCGAGAGTATGTAGATACCTTACACACGCCAATTAGTTGGGTAATGGGGATGTTAACAACCAAAGCTCACAAGGAGATCTTTCAAGCTCTACTCCGATCTGGCGATCGACTCTACATCGTCCCCGTTCCTGGGCATAGTTCCGCAGCTCCAGACACACTCGCCGACTTAGCTCGATCTAGCTGTACAGATCTAGAGATCCACACACATCCAGATCTCATCGCAGGCTTAACCGCCGCCATGACTCATGCCAATACCCATCAGCCAGTCCTCTGCGGCTCTCTCTATCTCCTCGGTCATTTTCTCAAGCTCAAGCAAACAGGTACTGATTGAGTTTAAAGTAATTGCTCAAACCGACAGGGCAGTTATTACCCATCCTCCAGATTTCCTTATCTGTTCTGTTCACTGTCCTCTACCCCCTAAAGCCTAAGCCTAACGCCTAACGCCTAACGCCTAACGCCTAACGCCTAAAGCGTTTCCAAATAACTGAGCAGATCCGCCATCTCTTGAGGATTTGGCTGAAACTGCGGCATGGGGGGAGTGTTGCCACTAATGACTTGTTCGATCAGACTATGGGGAGATTTGCGTTTGGAGATTTCGTGTAGACTAGGGCCTACTCGTCCGCCTGCGTCTAATCCGTGACAACCGCTGCAATTAATCTGAAAAATCGCATGTCCCAAAGTTGGATCGCCCTGTCTAGCTAACACACTGTTGATGTAGGGGTTGGTTTCTTGAATCGATCGCCAGCCCAAGATCGCACATAAACAGATTGATAAACAGGCGATAATAATTAACACCATCCGTTGCGATGATGGTTGCCTGATTTTAGGTAGTCGGATATCCAAGACGTGCCTGCTGTGAGTAAATTTACATTGAGGGTACAAGAAGGTGTAGACTTAACTTAGAGCTGGTCTCCACTTCTAATAGTGTATCCAAAAATCTCATATTTACGATACATTTCTTAAATATTTTTAGATTTCGATCCGATCGTGAAGCTTTACAGTGGTCGAATAGCACGAATACCTTGCGCCGATCGCCCTAAACCCGATACGCTAGAAAAAACTATTTTAACTAATTAAGGAGTCTCAACGTGGTAGAACCATTACTAGCTGGAATCGTCCTCGGTTTAGTTTTCATTACCCTCAGCGGTTTGTTTGTTGCGGCTTATATGCAGTACAAGCGTGGCAACCAAATTGGGCTATAGGCTATAGGCTATAGGCTTTAGGTTTTAGGCTTTAGGCTTTAGGGGTAGCGTCGCACTCGACGATTGTGCGTGCGATACTAGGGAGCGGGAACCTCGTCGGAACGACTGCGTTTTGATAATGTCTTGTCCAAAACTTCCCCTAAATCCTAAACCCTAAAGCCTAAAGCCTGACTTTCGCAGAAAGTCTTCTATGCCTGAAGCTGATAAAAGGAAATGGCGGTGTTTCCGTATGATTTGTAGCGACATAGTTCGAGTGTCGGGAGCGACAGTGGTAAGCTGCTAATCTGTGGATCTGGACTATGCTCTACGGCTATCTCTCCCATTGGGGCTAATAACTGATGCAGATCGATCGCAGCTAGTACTGGCTGATATAGTCCTCCCGCATAAGGTGGATCGAAATAAATTCGGTCGAATTTTTGACCGCCTAAATCGGCTAGTCGTTGCACCACGTCGCCGCGCAGGAGTTGAAATTTCTGGGACTCACCTGCGACTTTCTCCCAATTTTGGAGAGTAATCGTGACTGCTGCACTCGATCGTTCGATGCCTACTACCATCGCTGCATCTCGGCACAATGCTTCAGCACCCATCGCGCCACTGCCACTACACAGATCCAACCAGCGACAACCCGCGATCGATCCTTGCCAAACGTTAAATAAAGCCTGTCGGACTCGCGCAGATGTGGGTCTAGTCTCCAGTCCTGGTAGTGTTTTCAACTCTCGATTGCCACAAATCCTAATACTCATTCGTTCAGCTATTATCGATTACTTCCCATTCACTATGCCCTAAAGATTAACTTGATTGAAGTGATTGCGAGGATTGGATGTACGGGCGGTACGGATCTTTTCGTAGAGTTCGCGTTCGGCGGAACTGATATTTTTGGGAGTGGCAATAATGATTTTAGCTAATTGATCGCCGCGTTCGCCTCGGGGATTTGCCCAGCCTTTGCCACGTAGTCGCAGAGATTGACCAGATTGGACTCCAGCAGGCACATTAACTGTTACCATGCCATCTGGGGTAGGAATCTCAATTTGAGCACCTAGAACAGCCTCGTCGGGGGTCACAGGGACTTCACAGATCAGTTGTTCCCCATCGAGCCGGAAGAAGGGATGCTGTTGCAGTTCTACCGTGAGGTATAAGTCTCCTCGTTGTTTGTTGTAGGTATTGACGTTTCCTTTGCCACGTACTCGAATTCGACTTCCGGCTTTGGCACCGCCAGGAATCCGCACTTTGATCGTTTCATTACCGAGGTTAAAGCTTTTTTGGACACCTTTGTAGGCTTCGGTGAGGGAGAGACTAATCGTTGCTTCGCGATCGCCGCCAACGTTGCCCGAACCACTCGTGCTAGAATTTGGCGTGACATCAGCTCCATTCTTGGTGCCAGTTGGATTGGAATTGCTAGGATTATTAAAGCGACCTAGAAGTTCATTGACAAAATCATCAAAGTTGTTGTACTGGCCAAAATCAACCGTGTTGAAGTCGCTGGGTGGATTATTGCCAGGAGTGGTGCCATTGCTGCGAGTGTTCGTTCTTGGTTGTTCTGATTGTTTCCAATATTGTCCAAATCGATCGTATTGACTGCGTTTATCGACGTCCGAGAGTACTTCATTCGCCTCGGTGATTTCTTTAAATTTTGCTTCAGCAGTTTTATCCCCTGGATTGAGATCTGGGTGATATTTACGCGCTAGTCGCCGATAAGCTTTTTTGACATCATCTGCGCTGGCGTTCTTGTTCACCCCTAAGAGCGCGTAGTAGTCCCGAAAATTTGTCGCTGCCATATTTTGAGTGCGTGGCTAGTAGATAGAGATAACTGGTTGCCGTTGATGAAGCCTACTGTCGGTAGTCTTTACTTCATTATGCCCTTGATGTCTACAAATTTTATCGATCGCTGATTGTGGGGGGTGAATATAGAAGCAAAGAATCGGTTTTCAGGATAGATAGAAGCTGAATTATCTCATATCTTGCACCAAGTACTTCGATCGATCGTCATGTAGGAAAATGGGTAAAAGGGCGTCACGCTACAGTAGCACTGACTCTGAGTAATATGCGTAGATCTAGGGTACCCATGAAGGACACCCCTACAGGTTAATTGTGTAGCAGGGTGGATTAGTTGTCGCGGTAGGAAATCTGAAACCCTAGTATTTAGTCGTCAACCGCCCTGAAATATAATTTCGGGCTAACGACAAAAGTCCACTAAAGTGGACTAAAGAAAATCCTGTGATGACAATTAATCCACCCTGCTACAGGTTAATTGTGTAGGGGTGCCCTGTCTTGAAAAGGTGCTTCACTTGGGGTTTCCCCAAGTGAAGCACTTTTCGCTGTCTTGTCGTTTTTTTATGCGGGGGTTCCCCCCGCATAAAAACGCCGCTTCATGGGTACCCTCAGATCTCTGCTGTTATCTAGTCCTGTCAACTATCAACTGCTTGCACTGTTGGCGTTAGCCTGCCGTAGGCAATGCGTAGCCGAAGTGTCAACTATAGACTATCAACTACTTACCATGCAAAATTAACGCAACATCTTTGGCAAAATAGGTGAGAATCAGATCTGCACCAGCACGTTTGATACTCAGCAGAGTTTCCATGATGATTTTTTTCTCATCAATCCAGCCGAGTTGAGCAGCAGCCTTGATCATTGCGTATTCACCACTCACATTATAAGCGGCAACTGGAACGTTGCAGTTTGCCTTTACTTGGTGAATGATATCGAGATAGGCTAAAGCGGGTTTGACCATGACGATATCTGCACCTTCAGCGATATCGAGTGCGACTTCTACTAGAGCCTCCCGAGCATTAGCTGGATCCATTTGGTAGGTTTTTTTGTCGCCAAACTTGGGTGCAGATGCTAGAGCATCGCGGAATGGCCCATAATAAGCCGAGGCATATTTGGCTGAGTAAGCCAGAATTCCCACATCAGTAAAGCCATGAGCGTCCAAACCGCGACGAATTGCGCCGATGCGTCCGTCCATCATGTCTGAAGGGGCTACCATGTCGCAGCCAGCTTGAGCTTGAGAGATGGACATTTTGACCAGAATTTCGACAGTTTCATCGTTGAGGATGACACCGTGTTCGTCGATGACTCCATCGTGTCCGTGGGTGGTGAAAGGATCGAGCGCAACATCGGTAATCACGATCGTGCCTGGAGTTTGAGCTTTGATGGCTGTAACAGCACGTTGAGCCAATCCTTCAGGGTTGTAGCTCTCGGTACCAGTCTCATCTTTTTTTGCTTCAGGGACGACAGGAAATAAGGCGACGGCTTTAATCCCTAGCGTAAATAGTTCGGCAATTTCTGCCAGCAGGAGATCGAGTGTATAACGATAACAACCTGGCATCGAGACGATTTCTACCCGCTCGTTTTCCCCTTCCATCACAAACATCGGATAGATCAGATCGTCAACAGTGAGTTGGGTTTCGCTGACTAGGCTGCGGATACTTGGGTTGCGACGGAGACGGCGCGGACGCTGGGTAAGTGGGAGTTGACGATCTGATGGGGACATATATATGCGTAGATTGCCGTAGCCACTGATTATACCGAAAAAAATCACTCAGACACAAAACACTTTACCTCGCTTTACTAGGCGCAAAATCTCTAGCTCTGGTGCGTTACCCTGCGGGATAACACACCCTACAGTACATTTACAGCAAGTCTACCGATCGAATGATTTCATCTGGATTTCATCTGCGGCTGTCACACTAAGAACTATGCTCATCCACACTCCTGAATAGCTCGTGACTACAAAAACGATCGCACCTTCACAGCCCCGCATCGCCCCAGATTTCACGCAAGCAGTTGGTTCGGTACCGATCGTCAGACTAAATCGAGTCAGCCAACAATGTCAACAGCATCATCTCTATCTCAAACTTGAATCTTGCAATCCAGGCGGGAGCATCAAAGAGAAAAATGCAGTCTGTTTAGTAAATCAAGCTGAAGCTGATGGGTTACTGCAACCAGGGGGGACGATTGTCGAGTCTAGTTCGGGTAATTTTGGGATCGCCTTAGCGATGGTAGGGGCGGTACGGGGGTATCAGGTCAAAATCGTCATTGATGCGAAAACAAGCACTACCATGCGGCGGATATTGTCCGCTCATGGTGCCGAATTAATCGAAGTTCCCCTCACTGCTGCCGATCGCAATGGCTCGATGCAGGTAGCACGGATGGAAAAAGCCCAGCAACTACATCACAATATTCCTGGAGCATGGTATCCTTGCCAACATCTCAATCCTCATAACCCCGATGCTCATGAGATTTATACGGCGCGTGAGATTGAAGCAGCTTTTGATGGTGCGCCCGATGTAATTGTCATTGGTGTGAGTACAGCGGGGCAAATAGCCGGAATTAGTCGCTATTTCAAACAACGTTATCCGAGTACCAAAATTATCGGTGTGGATGTAGCAGGTTCGGCAGTATTTGGCACCCCACCATCTCCCTATAAGATGACGGGATTGGGTTTGTCTTTTGGCCCACCTAATTTCGATCCGAGCTTACTGGATATAGCGTATGCTGTGAGCGATCGCATTGCCTTTTCTTACTGTCATCAAATTGCCCAGCTCGAAGGTTTGTTACTAGGTGCGTCTACCGGAGCGATTTTAGCAGGTGGATTGGCTTATGCACAGGCTAATTCACACCGTGACTTGTCAATTTTAATGTTAAATCCCGATCGCGGCGATCGCTATCTGGAAACAGTGTACGATCGAGATTGGCTCAAGGCTAATCAGATCGAGTTATTTTCTAAACAACAACTTGAAGTAGCAGTTGGTCAGCTTACTCCGGTTAAAGTCACCAAAACTAAGTCCTAACTTGTCGTCTAGCGATCCTAAATCAGATCTGGAGCATTTCACTTTTTTTGCGGAGGTTAAATGCCCTCATCCCCAGCCCTTCTCCCTGAGGGAGAAGGGAGCCGGATTCAAAGTCCCTCTCCCTGAGGGAGAGGGATTTAGCGGCGTTTTTATTCGGGGGTTTCCCCCGAATAAAAAAACGACAAGACAGGGTGAGGGTTAAAAAGTGGGATACTCTCAATCAGATCCTTGGTATCAAACTGGTGCTCATGCGGCAGCAGCCTAACACACCCTACATTAACTAGAGTCTAGCGATCGACTAGATAATGTTGAATTTCCCTAAATACTCAGATTTTAATGTCTCGCAATCGTCAATTAATTCAACTGTGGCAACAATTTATTCCCTTATCATTGTCTGATGTGACGATGGCATTGGGAGATCCTTTAACTACTACTACCCTTGCCCATTTACCAGATCCGCGAACTAATATTGCCGCCGTAGGTGTCGCCAAAGCGATCGCCATTTTTTGTGAAAGTCCGATTATTATGTTGCTCCATACTAGCAATGCCTTGGCTCCCACTCAAGCATCTCGTCGGGCACTATGGAAGTTTGCCCTGATTGCTAGTGGCGCGATGAGTTTGCTGCTAGCTCTGACAACTATTCCCGCAGTTTTTGCGATCGTGGGGGAAGGCTGGTTGGGAGTGTCACCTAGTTTGAGCGGTACGGTGCGATCTGTGCTGACGATCGCAATCTTATGGCCATTGGCGATCGGGTGGCGGCGATATTTTCAAGGTTTATTAATTCATAGCGGACAAAGTTACGCGGTAGCCCAAGCAGGGATCGTGCGGCTGTTGGTAGTGGGGATAATTCTCGCTGGCGGATTTACACTCACAGCTAACGGTGCTGTCGTCGCAGGAATGAGCCTAGTCTGGGGTGTAATTGCTGAGGCGGTGGCTGTCACATATCTGGCGCGAAAGTTGGGAGCCACCAAGCTACCGGAGCTAATATCTACCCCAGAATTGCCCCAGGATGTCGCTGGAGTCTGGAAATTTTACGCACCCTTGGGCGGGACGATGATGCTAGTCTGGGGAGCGCGGGCGGCTCTAGTTGGCATTGTCGCACGGGCTGAGGATGGGGCGATCGCTCTGGTTGCTTGGCCTGCTGCTTGGGGCTTAGTCTTAGTTATCGCTAATTCGACGCGGATGGTACAGCAGATTATTATTCGCAATCGGCAGTTATTACCCGATCGATTATTAATTACCTTCGCGATCACAGTCGGAATTGTTTGCTCGTTAATTTTATTATCAGTCAGTGGGACTTCGATAAGTGCTGCGGCGATCGGTTGGTTTGTTGGTAATGATGAAGAACTAATCGCGCGGGTGCGTCCGGTATTATTAATCTGTACAGTAATTCCGCTATGCGTATCGGTACAAAATGCCATCCAAGGTTTTTTAGTCAGTGAAGGACACACTTGGGGCATAAATCAGGCTGCTTGGATCGGATCGATCGTGATGTTGGGTACAGCATATTTAGGCGCGCAATCGGGACAAAATGGCGCGATCGCTGCGGCAATCGGGATGATCTTAGGAAATATAATGGAAATCGGCTATTTATTCTGGATCTGGCGATGGAAAACTACTTTGCGGGCGAAGAGTTAAACAGTTGACAGTTGACAGTTGACAGTTAACAGCGAGATTTTTAGGATGGGGATTTAAACCCCTGATTTTAGTTAAATTAATTGATACTATGCCTACGGCAGGCTAACGCCAACAACATAAGCTTTGAGAGTACTCTAATCCGCACTCCCCAAAACTGGAATCTGAGGAGGGCAACATCTAAAATAATATGTAAAGGAATATTTAGAGATAGTTATGAGCGATCGATTAATTCGAGCAACAGCAGCAGATGGAGGAATTCGCGCAGTCGGGGCAATTACTACCAGTCTGACCGAAACAGCTAGAGTGCGGCATCGACTCTCGCCAGTCTCCACGGATGCTTTAGGGCGGGCGATGACTGCTGGATTACTGCTCACATCAGGGATGAAAACCAAGTTTGCCCGCGTCAATCTCCGCATGAAAGGGGATGGGCCGATGGGCGGACTAATGGTCGATGCTGGGGTCGATGGGACTGTCAGAGGCTATGTAAATAATCCCCACGTTGAGGTACCACTTACTGCTGATGGTAAGCTAGATGTCGGTGGTGCGATCGGTACGGAAGGCTTTGTTTATGTCTTTCGGGATCTGGGTTACGGTCGTCCTTACTCTAGTACGGTGGAGTTAGTTTCTGGAGAAGTTGGGGATGATGTTGCCAACTATCTACTTAGCTCCGAGCAAACTCCTTCTGCTTTGGTGTTAGGTGTCTCGATGGACAGCCAGAGCGTTCAGTCTGCGGGGGGAATTTTAATTCAGGTGTTGCCAAAAGCCGCGCGGGATGAATCATTGGTAACTTTGCTAGAATCACGAGTCAGCGGTCTGCAAGGGTTTACTCCTTTATTGAAAGCAGGTAAAGATCTGCCGGATATTTTCGAGGAGCTACTAGGCGATCTAGGCTTGACAATTTTTCCTGAAGAACGGAAGCTCAAATTTGACTGTCCTTGTTCCGAACAACGGATGTTAGACGCACTCAAGCTATTGGGGACGGAGGAACTCGAAGACATGATCGCGACCGACAAGGGTGCTGAAGCTGTCTGCGATTTTTGTGGGGAAATCTATCAAGTCAGTGAGGAAAAACTTACTCAGTTGGTGGGAGAGCTGCAAGTTCAGAGTTAATTAGCTAATTGCTGTCATGGAGGTAGGAGCAATTGATGAATTGCCCCTACCTCAAAGATCGAATGTTTAACAAAGAACAGAAGCTATGGCTTCGGGGTTGAAATCTCTAGCGGGACAACCCAATTATCAATTAATTTAATACCCAATATCCAGCGTTACTGAGGCTTCGACTTGTTGTTCGCCGCCGATAACTGGAGTAGTCGCAGCCGTTACGAGTCTCTGTCGCGTCATGTCTTGAGCGAGCGGAATTGGCGCGGGGGTGGAGTTACTATTAATTTGGATACCGATGACTTCTCGGCGTTTGAAATTGAGGCTGTCGAGGACGGCATCGGCTTGGCGTTGAGCATCTTGAGTAGCTTGTTTGAGAGCTTGAATTTGGGCGGTGGAGATCGCCTGTTCGCTAGCCACAAAACTTACCCCATCAATGCGAGTCGCACCGTTTTTGACAGCAGCATCGAGGATCGCACCCGCTCGATCGGTTGTCACCCGAAAGCTGATACTGTTGTTGGCGGTATATCCCGTGAGTTGGGGGGTACTGTTAGGTGGATAAGTATAAGTCGGATTGAGATTGATACCCGTGGTTTGGAGCTTATCTACCCGCTGCGTTTTGAGATAATCGATAACTCGTGTCGAGCGGGTTGCGGCGGCTTGTTGGGCAGCGGTTGGGGTTTTAGCTGAAACTTCGATCGCGAGTCGAATTTGGCTGAGTGTGGTGGGAATGGTGACAATCCCTCTACCACTTGCAGTTAGGGTGCGAGGTGGCTTCCGCTCTTGGGTAGCTCCAGGGGCAATTCCTGCCGTTAGCACAAAACTGGCGGTGAGTAAGAGTGCTAGGGCTGGTTTGGTATTCGCTCTCCAATGGGGATGAGAAATATTCCACCACTTTGAAGCACTGATTTGACCTGTGGACAAATGTAGCAACTGTTGAATCCTAGCCATTCGAGAAATTTTTTCACCATTGAAGCGTTGATTTTAATGACTATTTCGATCGTCAACATGTTTCCACTCCTAAGCAGCGATGAAGGATCTCACTCACGATGACGATAGATGTTTAGATTACATTTCTAATGGGCATATTAGATTTAGAGGATAGCCTGCCGTGGGCACAGTATGCCCGCCCGCTAAGGGTTAAGCTGCTCATTTAGGATGGCGATATCTTCACATTGGCGATCGTTCGAGTCGAACTGTGCTGGCTCGACAAGATTAGTTAAAATATATCAATATCAGTGATGACTAGAATTGTTGAAGCATTAAAAGATATTATCCATCAAGAACTATCAGGGCAATTAATTATTAAAGATGCACTGGATAGTTCACTAACTTGGGAAGCCTACTTTGGTAATGGCAAGCTGCATTTTGCAACTAGTACGCTGGGACAAAGGGAACGATTAGTCTATTTGATTAGACATCATCATCCTGATTTCAATGTGAGCGAGTTTCCGATCGGTCAATCTGATTACCAGTTTATCTGTCAGCAATGGCAGTCAGGTAAACTATCACTTCAACAAGTTCGCCAATTAGCATTTACTAGCACTCAAGAAGCTTTTGTTCATATTATGGCAATTGGCAATGCCGAGATGGAATTTAATCTTGATGCTAAGTTAGACGTATTGATTTTGTCAGCTTCAGTTCAACAAATTATCACTCCAGTCAAGCAACTAATCTGGCAATGGCAGAAAATCCGACCGCATATTGCTTCACCATTAGTCAGAGTATATTTATCTAATATTGACAGTCTATACAAGCTATTGTGGCAACAACTTCAAAGTACTAAAGCGATCGAGTCCTATCAAGCTGCACTGACTCAAAATCTTTGTCTTTATAGCACTGCAAATCAACTAAATGTTGATGTCCAAGAACTTACACATATGCTGTTGCCTCTAGTTCGCAATCGCAGCGCACAGATTTCTGGATATGGGCAAAAACAAGATGAAGACCGTCCATTGATTGCCTGTATCGATGACAGTCAAACAGTCCAAAATAGTGTGAAAATAACTCTAGAATCTCAGGGTTATGAAGTCATAAGTTTGCTAAAGCCCGCCCAAGCGATGACAAAGCTAATTCGCACTCATCCGATCCTGATTTTGATGGATATCAGTATGCCAGATATTAATGGTTACGAACTCTGTCAACTCTTACGTAAATCGCCTAGTCTCAAACACGTACCAATTTTGATGCTCAGTAGTCGCGATGGGCTATTTGACAGGCTCAAAGCAAAAATGGTCGGTGCTAATGATTATATGACTAAACCATTTACACCTACAGATCTGGTAAATTTAGTAAACAAGTATGTGTCTCAAGCTCTAGTCAATGCTTAAATTAATTGATAATTGATAATTAGTTTATTAGTGCGGATCTGAAAGAAGTTATAGTGTGAGCACTCATGACAACGTATTTATCTCACAATTGGAATGCTTACTTCAGCTTGAAAAAAAATTCAAGAGTTCCCGATTTACAATTTGAGGTACTTCTTGTTGAATCCAATGCCCACACTGAGGAATTAGTTTTAGTTCAAAAGGTGCAGAGATTAATTTTTCCATCCCTTCTGTCAACTTATTACTGAGAAAATTATCTTCTTCGCCCCAGAGCATTAGCGTCGGAACAGTCACCATTGGCGGCGAATTATTCCAGTTTTGAAGCCAATTTTGAGGCGTAGATAGATTTCGATAGTACTTGAGTGCAGCAGTTAAGACTCCAGGTTTTTCTAAAGCTTCCTGATAAATTTGATTATCCTCGGCTGTGAATGCCCCTTTTCTAACAGCTTGTCCGCGAAAAACATTGATGGTAAAATCTTTAAGGTTTTGTTGGATCAACCATTCTGGTAAACCAGGTATTTGAAACGCAAACATGTACCAACTGCGGCGCAATTGATCGACATTGCCAACCATTTCCTGCACTAATCGCTGTGGATGAGGTGCATTGAGGATCGCCAATCGATCGAGTACTTGAGGGCATTTTTGGGCTAGATGCCACGCAATCGCCCCGCCCCAATCATGTCCAGCAACATGAGCTTTCACGTACCCTAGAGCCTGAATTAGCCCCTGTACGTCGCTACTAAGGGTATCGAGATCGTAGCCGCCTGAAGGTTTGTCTGAATAATTGTAGCCCCGCAAGTCGGGAACGACGACTTTAAAATGACGGGCGAGGGCGGGAATTTGATGTCGCCAAGAGTACCAAAATTCAGGAAACCCGTGCAGTAAAACGACCAATTCGCCCTCGCCTTGGGTGACACAGTGCAAGCGAATGTTGTTGGTTTGGATAAATTCATGCCGCCAACCCGAATCTATGGAGGCTGTGTAAGGTTTCATTGATGTCTGGCTATATTGACCTGACTATTAGTATAAACCAGTGCTTGGCGATCGGCTGTAATATCGGGAGTGTCCCACTTTTTTGCGGGGTTAGTGAGATTTGCATTGGCTCTGGTGCGCTACCCTTCGGGATAACACACCCTACAGTATGCTTACAAATCAAATAGGACTGATATCTAGCCCAGTGGGGTTGAAATTCTCACTGGACAGCCCAATTATCAACTATCTATTATCAATTAATTTAACTTGGATATCAAATCCTTTGTTCTGCATTCTATCTACTAACTCAGTCGGATCTTGAACCCAAAACTGTTTGCCAAATAGCACTAATTGATACCCACTATCGCCACGGACGATCGCATATACAGGGGTTTTGATATCTGGGGTATCGACAGAATACTCTTCTAACATTGTCTTCAGTTCTTGAGATTGGATCTCGTCGATCGCCATCTTAATCGGCAGCTCAATTAAGACTATATGTTGGGATTGGAGTTCGGGTATAGGTTGATGAATAGCATCATAATCGATCGCGATCGCTTCATCAACGATCATCTGAAGTTCATCATCATCTTTCTTACGGCTGACTTTACCAACTAGAATTACTGACGTATTTGCTATAAGTAGATCTTTGACTTTCTCATAAGCTTCAGGAAAAGCGACCGCCTCTAATTTGCCACCAGCTAGATCGGTCAGTTTGAGAATAGCCATCGACTTATTTTCTTTTTTAGTCTGGACTATTTTCACCTCTGTCAGCATCACTACCACTTTAGCTTCTTTACAAGGTTTCTCAATTTCAATAATTCGCTGAAAATCATGTTTTTGAAATTTGGCAATTTTTTCAGCACTTTTGAGGGGATGATCTGAGACATATATGCCTAGAAGATCTTGCTCGAATTGCAACCGTTCCTGAGATGAATAGTCACTAACTACAGGAGATTTTGGGACAGCTTCAAAACCACCTGAATCTGGTTTGGAGTCATTAAACAAGTCAAATAGATTACCTTGCCCGATCGCTTTTTCTTTAGCCCGATTTTGCGACCATGGAATAATCACCTCTAGATCGTTGATTAATTGTCGGCGATTGGGGTCGATATTATCAAATGCACCACATTGAATCAGTGATTCCAATGTTCGCTTATTGACAGATTGGAGACTGACTCGCTGACAAAGATTAGCTAGAGATAAGAATTCTCCATCTGTTTCTCGTGCGGTGAGGATGTTTTCGATCGCTGCTTCGCCCACGTTTCTAATTGAGGACAATCCAAACAGAATATTTAACCGATTTGGTCGTGCTGGATCGATTACTGGTCGAAACTTTACATACGATCGATTGATATCTGGCGGCTCGACTTTGATATCCAAAGTTTGCTCACAATTATTTAGATATCTAGTCATTTTATCTCGATCGCCACTATTTGCCGTCAATAGTGCCGACATATATTCAGCCGGATAATTAGCTTTAAGAAATGCTGTTTGATAAGTCACATAAGCATAAGCTGTAGAATGGCTTTTATTAAAACAGTATTCAGCGAATAATACCATCTTATCAAATAAGGCATCTGCGATCGCATGTTCGACTCCGTTCTTCGCAGAGCCATCGAGAAATTTCTCTCGCTGTTTATTCATTTCATCGGCTTTCTTTTTACCCATACATCGCCGCAAGATGTCGGCTTCACCGAGGGTATATCCTGCCAAATCTTGAGCGATCTTCATGATCTGTTCTTGATAGACAATTACCCCATATGTTTCCTCTAAAATTGGTTTGAGGATGGGATGCTCGTAAGTGATGTCTTCGCGCCCGTGTTTGCGATCGATAAAAATCGGAATTAGTCCCGCATCTAGCGGCCCAGGACGATACAGTGCGAGAATAGATGATAGATCTTCGATACTCGATGGCTTCAATCTTGCTACCACATCTAGCATCCCCGAAGATTCTAATTGAAAGACACCTTCTAAGTCGCCTGACTCGACTTGTTTATATGTTTTCTCAACATTGGGCGGACGTTTATTTACTGCACCTTTATTTAATATTTTATAGGTACGTCGTTCCTCAAAAGTGATATCATCTGGATCGATTTTATCGCCTTTAGTTTGCTCGATCGTATCGAGGGTATTTTGAATGATGGTTAGATTCCTCAGCCCCAAAAAGTCCATCTTGAGTAGACCCATTGAATCCAGATCTTCCATATAGTACTGAGTAATGACCGAGCCATCATTATTCCGTTGCAATGGCACAATTTCATCTAAAGGTTGTGCCGAAATCACCACCCCAGCCGCATGAACGCCGAAAGTTTTGTTAGTCCCTTCGATCCGCATCGCCATATCAATCCACTGTTTGGCTGTGATTTTTTCACCAGTTTCAGGATCGGCATATTCACCCGATTCGTACGCCTGTTTAAACTCTGGTACCGGAGTTTTATCCGAAATCATCACCGCTAATTTAGTTGGTTTCCCCCGCACGACGGGAATCATTTTCCCCAATTCATTTGCCGCACCATAGGGAATATTCAACACCCGCGCCACATCTTTGAGCACCGCCTTAGAAGTCATCCGGTTGAACGTGATAATTTGCGCTACCCGATCCTTCCCATACTTGTCCGTCACATAGTCAATCACCTCCGCCCGACGTTCGATACAAAAGTCCGTATCGATATCTGGCATCGACTTCCGTTCGGGATTGAGAAACCGCTCGAATAGCAGACAATGATGTACGGGGTCGATATTGGTAATCTTCATCGCATAGGCTACCAGAGAACCCGCAGCAGAGCCTCTACCAGGGCCGACGGGGATAGCCCTGTCGCGGGCAAATTTGATATAATCCCATACAACTAGAAAATAGGTCGAAAATCCCATCCGATCGATCATTTTCAGTTCATAATCGAGACGTTCCTGATAGACTTTATCGATATCTCCATACCGTTGAACTTTCAGCCGATCCTTCAATCCCTCCCGCGAGATTTCCTCAACAAAAGTAGCTGGAGTATGCCCAACCGGAATCGGAAAGTCAGGAATCTTTGGCTCACCCAGGATATTATAAGGTTGAATCTTGTCAGCTACTTCGAGCGTATTAGCGATCGATTCAGCAATTACATCATCTGGCAAATGATCGCGGAATAGTAGTGCCATTTCCTCGGCAGATTTGAGATATTCATTGCCGCTATACCGCATCCGCTTATCTTCGCGGATTAGTTGCCCAGTCTGAATACACAATAGAGCGTCATGCGCCTCGACATCATAACAAGAGACAAAGTGCGAATCATTTGTCGCAATCAGTTTGATATTCAACTCACGGGCAATTTTGACGATTTCAACATTAACAACCCGATCCTCTTTCAAGCCGTGATCTTGGATTTCTAGGTAGTAATCTTCACCGAAACGATCTTTGTACCATTTGGCAACTTTTCGCGCCGCATCGGGTCGTCCAGCCATGATTGCTTGCGGTACTTCCCCACCCAAACAACCACTAGTGACTATCAATCCTTCTTTATATTTCTCGATATATTCTTTATTAATACACGGACGCGCAAATATCCCCCGACCCTGAAAGCCTTCGAGGTGAGATACTGTTGTTAATTTAACTAAATTCCGATATCCTTGGGTATTTTTTGCTAGGATAACTTGGTGAAACTTCTGATACCGCTTCTGTTGGGTGAAGTCACCGTTGATCACATACATTTCATTGCCAATAATTGGCTTGACATTGCGCGATCGACAGACTTTAATTAATTCGATCGCTCCATACATCACACCATGATCCGTCAAGGCGATGGCGGGCATCCCCAATTCTACCGCTCGATCGACCAAATTCGGCAACTGACTAGCTCCGTCCAGCAGGCTATAGTCACTGTGCATGTGCAAACCAACGAAAGTCATAGGTTACGTGGTAGAGGGTAGCGATTCGCGCTCGTCGGTTGTCCTGACGGTGTAGCGAATCAAGACAGGTGTGCTGTGGGAATGGGGAGTTAATCTTCTGCTAGCAGTTAATTTAATGGCAGGTGGAACTATTATAGTATGCTTTTCATAGTACTTTAGCACTATTTTACTAGATATTTGTGCTTGCTAATTTCCAATGTATAATTGGGGGATATTAAACTTTCAGGATCGTGAGCAAAATTATGCTCGACCCCACAACCATTGAAAAACTGACTAATACCTCGATCGACGAGCGAATTAGTATCATCGAAATGTTGTTAGGTACGTTGAAAAACGATATCAAAAAAGATGGTCTTCCTCGGACTGATGGGATAAAACATCAACGCCCTGCTTTTGGATTTATGAAAGATACTGGTAAAGTTCTTGGAGATGTAGTTAACCCTGTTATTGATGAAAATACATGGGAAGTTCTACAGTGAAGCTTCTGCTCGATACCCACATTTTGCTCTGGTATGCGCTGGGCGATCCTAAACTTTCAGACAACCTTCGATCGATTATCGCCGCAGACACTACTAAACTTTGGCTGAGTCCAATTAGCATCTGGGAAGTTCTCCTCTTGGCTGAAAAAGGTCGAATATCTCTCCAGTCTAACGCAAATACTTGGATCGATAAATCCTTAAAATTGTTAAGCATCTGAGAAGCTCCACTCAATTATCAGATTGCAATTCTAAGCCGTCAAGTCGATCTGCCTCATCAAGCTCCTGCCGATCGATTTATTGTAGCTACAGCAATTTATTATGAACTCCAGCTAGCAACCGTCGATACTAATCTAACTAGTACTGCTTGGCTAGAAACAATTAGTTGATAATAAATTAGACTACAGCTAATTTATTATTTGTGTTTTTACTAGATCGCATTTACCAAGGAACTAGAATTTTAAATCATATTTATCTGTACCCCAATTTTAGCCTAGTCATCTTCGTTCCGCACGCCCTCGCGTTCTTCCCGACAACTATTTAAGGCGTGTAGAGCGCACATATTCCAAAAAGCTCCCCGACTTCTTCAAGAAGTCGGGGAGCTAAACAGGCGAATACATTTCTACGTTTCTTCTGATGGGTTGGATTGTCCGAGTACTGGTACGAGATAAGCAACCAATAGTCCCACTATAAACCCACCACAATTGCGTAATAATGGCAACAATTCTTGTGTGCGAGTGACTACTGGCGCGATGCCAAATGCAAAGAATAAAATCCCCCATAATGGCGAGAAAATCAATGCCCACTGCCAAGCAAAACCCTCTCCAGGCTTGCGATATTGTCCGGCAAAGCCACAAATTACACCACCAATCGCCGAGCTGATCAGGGTCAGGTTCCACTGCTCATCGGGTAATCCTGGCACGACATTACAACCACCTTTGACTAGACAGGTTTTGACTGCGGCTAGGGAGTCAAGCACGGCGTTGTCCTCACCGTTTTCGCGCACGTAGTACAAATTGCCAAATCTGGTTTGCAGCTCGATCCAGAAGGTTCTGGGCATCAGCTTGTAGACATCATCACCGACTCGAAAATTGAGGGTATTCCCACCGCGTGAGTCGGAGACAACTAAAACGCTTTTTTCATCTAGTCCCCAATATTTCCGCACCGCACGTCCAGGGGTGCGATCGTATTGAGTCAAGACTCGGAGCTTCCAGCCAGTCTCGGTTTCAAAGGTTTCGATATCCTTGACTAATCTCTCTTCTTGGATGGCGGTGAAGGTTCTAGCCAGATCGATCACAGGAGTCTGGATTGTGGGCAAGAGTTCGGGATTGTCAAAGGCTTGCGCGGCGGGGGCGATCGACCACACGGATATACTTAAAACGATGGCAATGGCAGATCCGAGCAGGCGGCGTAATATCATTTTTGATGAAGGCATTTTCTAATAAAGTCAGTTAAATCGTTGTCCCAGCCTCTACCTTCGCAGATGTGCGAACGATTTTGGAGCAGCGGGTGAGAATTAGCATCGACATTCACCATTGCCGATCTAGATGCGGGGTAATACCGGAGAGGATTGTCTTGAGTACATACCTGGTGGCGATTGTGGCTACTAGATTCACACACCGATCGCGACCATCTCTACCGACAAAAATTAAGCTATTATTAATTTACTTTACAATACTTTACTAGAAAATGGAATCGCTTTGCCCAAGGGTGTTTTAGTTAGAATTAAGAAATATTCTTCCTGCTTACCTTAATTATTATGGCAACTACCACACTTGGCAATACTGGCATTGAAGTGACACCGATGGGTTTTGGCACTTGGGCTTGGGGTGATTCGATCTTTTGGGGATACGGCAAAGACTACGGTGAGATGGATTTACGGCTGGCTTTTCAAGCAGCAGTCAACAAGGGGATTACTTTTTTAGATACCGCTGAGGTATATGGCTTGGGCAAGTCTGAGGAACTAATCGGTAAGTTCATCAAAGAAACTAATGCAACTACCCAAATCGCTACCAAATATATGCCTTTACCCTGGCGGTTTCGGGCAGAAGATGTCGCCGATGCCGTCACAGCCAGCCTCAAACGCCTGAAAATGCCCTCGGTAGATTTGTATCAAGTCCATTTTCCCTTTCCATCATTTTTGAGTCAAGAAGGCTTGATGAATGCCCTTGCTGATGAAGTCCAACAAGGGCGGATTAAAGCTGTGGGAGTGAGTAATTATAGTGCCGAACAACTCCGCGAAGCACATCGGGTATTAGCTCTGCGGGGTGTACCTCTGGCTGTCAATCAAGTGCGGTATTCGCTCATCACCCGTGAAATTGAGACGAATGGGGTACTAGCTGCCGCCCGCGAGTTGGGTGTGACGATTTTGGCTTATAGCCCGTTGGCTCAAGGATTATTGACGGGTAAATACACGATGAGTAATCCGCCGACTGGTGCTCGGAGTTTCGACAAGCGGTTTCAGACTGCTGGTTTGATTAAGCTCCAACCAGTTTTGGATAAGCTCAATGAATTGGGTGAAAAGTACTCTAAAACTCCTGCCCAAGTCGCTCTAAACTGGCTGATCTGTCAGCCTGGAGTGATTCCGATTCCAGGGATCAAAACCGCCGCTCAGGTGGATCAAAATGCCGGAGCGATCGGTTGGGAGTTGTCCGAAACAGATGCGATCGAGTTACGTCTGAAAGCATTAATAATTTAAGATCTAGACTAAATAACCCAAGTTGCTACTGATAACTCCAGCGGTTTCTAACCGCTGCTTGGAGTGCAAAGTCCGCCTTCGCGGACTAATATTTCAGTCCGCGAAGGCGGACTTCGCATCATCAGCCGCGACTTTAGTCGCAGGCAAGAAATAGGTAGCAACTTGAGTTAAATAAGAATCATCATAGCGATCGATAGCTTATCGCCATGAGGACGATCGTGATTATTTAGCGATAGCCTTTACACCAAGGCTTTTTTAGCTACCAAGTACTTACTCATAAAGTGAACTTCGGTGGGTAGTACTTCAGCAAAACCAGCTTTATTGAGTCGATCGATCAGATCGTCTTCCATGTAGCTACGATAGTAAGGCTCGTGGAATGTTTCATGGAACATGTGCATCATTGCTTCCAATTCTGGGGAATCAGCCACCTGAATCGAATCACAAATAATTAATGAGCCACCTGGTTTGAGGACTCGATAACATTCATCGATCGCATTTTGACGTACTGCTGGCGGGAGTTCGTGGAATAAGAATACGCAGGTGACGGCGTGGAAATAGTTGTCTACATAGGGTAACTCTTCGATATTCCCCTGCATCAACTGTACTAGCTCCCCTGGCATGTCGGCGAGTTGCTCGTTGGCTTTGCGGAGGTAGGCTCCTGAGAGATCCACCGCAAACAACGAAGCTTGAGGTAGCATCGCGCGTACGCCTCGGAGTGTGCGTGCGGTACCACAAGCAGCATCTAAGATGCGGATTTGCTTGGCGGGAACATCGCTAAATGCTGTTAAGCTCGCTTTGAGCGGAGCCAAAATCCGACGGCGCATCGCGTCAGCACTACCACCGAAGAGGATTTCGACTTGCAGATCGTATAAATTAGCCGAGAGATCGCTCAGGTAGCCGCCAGTTTGATGATGAAAATTCTGGACGTAGTAGCTAGGATAACCCTCTGTCTCAATATCTCGATCGAAATCTTGATGTTTTTTGCTGTCAGCACGTGCCCAAATACCTGGTAGATCCGCGACTAAGGAAGGGTACTGTTTCAAATAATCTACCCAAGGCTCATCGAAGAGCAAGCTGGTTGGGTAAACGCCATTTTCGGCATCTTGCCAATCTACCGCCAGGAGATCGTTGACGCGCTGCTGAAGCTTCGTAATCAATTCTGGGGGTACCGGAATCATCGGCAGATCGTTGGGCTTGAGAGCCTTCCGGGCTTGGATGCTGAGAGTTTTGTGGGCGAAGCTCAGGTAGCTCTTGCCTTGTTGAAGGGTTTGGTAAGTTAGCTTGGTGAGGGTATCAGCCATGGCGGCAATCTTTTTTTGCAGGAGTATTATAAGTAAATCTAACGAATCTTTAAGAGTTTGTAAATTAGATCCACTTGTTTACTCCAAAAATCAGTGAATTTTTTTGGCTGCTCCACCTCAGTGGACAGGGAAACATACTAGACCGAATACTGCTTCCGTTTGCGCGTGTTTCTTTCCTGTGGAGAATACTCACACCCCAACCCTTAACACTTAATATGGTTTGTGTTAGCATCAGGAGAAATAGGTCTTAAATCCTAAAGTAAACATGAGCAAAGTGCTGGTGTTAAATGCTTCCTACGAGCCGCTCAACATCACTGGTTGGCGACGTGCGGCGATCTTGATGCTCAAGGGAAAAGCAGAACAGGTAGAACACAGTGGCAAATATTTAGCAAAAGACTTTCCACTCCCAACGGTGATTCGCTTGCGGCACTATGTGACAGTACCGTATCGAGAAATTCCCCTCACTCGCCGCAATGTCCTCAATCGCGATAATCACACTTGTCAATACTGTGGTCACAAAGGTGATAGTCTGACCCTAGATCATGTCATGCCTCGATCGCGTGGTGGCCCAGATACCTGGGAAAATCTGATTACGGCGTGTATGCGGTGCAATGTCAAAAAGGGTAGCCGCACTCCCAAGGAAGCTAATTTACAGCTTTATACTCAACCCCGTAGACCATACAGCAGTCTGCACTATGAGGCCGCTACTCATATTAATAATGGTTCTCATGCTGAGTGGCGTAAGTATATTATTGGGATTTAGATCGGAAATTAATATAGCCACGTTCTTGACTGCCGCGTTCAGTACATCAGTTCGATCGGCTACAACAGACTACAGTAAATTGAGAGTAACAGTAATTAGATCCGATTCTCCTGGGGAGAGGTTTCTCTTCTCTTCGTAATGCCAACGGCAGGCTAATTGTGCTGTTGGCGTAGCCTCTTGGCGATGCGAAGTCGTTCCCGCGAGCCTGCGCTTTGCGTTTATTACGCCAACGCCAACACCAACGAACTAAAAAAACTGTATCAACCAAAATATTGCCAAGTTTGTTGAAGAACATCTTGGCTGCGATGGTTGGTAAGCTGTCAAACATTTAAAACACTCTTTTTGTCCTCTAGAACCTTTGCCGCAAGGGATTCAGTCAAAAAATTTAGATGTAAAACAGCTTATATCAATTAAAGCACTTAGCAATAACTTTTATCAAAGAGGACTAGTTTAT
>NZ_JBGSQZ010000185.1:0-7038 GCF_041737865.1 Chamaesiphon sp. | reverse complement strand
CGATTGAAAGGAATTACCTGTTTATTAGTAGATGGAAATATTTATTCACTTAACTAGAGGGTAGCGATTCGCGCACGCCTTTGTTCCCTGACGGTTTGCGAAAAGTGAAGCATTTTTTCAAGAGAGCGAATCAAGACAGAGGTTGAATGTGATGAAATCTAAGTCGATCGTGTGCTAGAATACGATGTTTGGACTCTCAATATCAACTCTTCGACGTTCTCACCCGAGACCGATTCCGCACTGCGGACGCTACGCGAACGAGATATGTAGGTGTAGGCGACACAGTATTAACTGATTTAATTTAGTCAACGTGCGTGTACATCGATAGGAGGCGGATTAATACGGAAAATAACACAACTAGCATAAACTATAATATTGCATGGCCAGTCAGAAAACAGTAGATATCGGCTTCACTCTCGACGATTTCGCAGCATTACTAGACAAATACGATTACCACTTTAGCCCTGGAGATGTCGTCGCTGGTACCGTATTCAGTCTGGAACCACGGGGTGCTCTGATTGACATTGGCGCAAAAACTGCTGCCTATATTCCGATTCAGGAGATGTCGATCAACCGTGTCGATCAACCTGAAGAAGTATTACAGTCTAATGAGACTCGCGAATTTTTCATCCTCACCGATGAGAACGAAGACGGGCAACTTACCCTCTCCATCCGCCGGATCGAGTACATGCGGGCATGGGAGCGGGTACGCCAGCTCCAAGCCGAAGATGCGACCGTGCGCTCTCAAGTATTTGCGACCAACCGTGGTGGTGCCCTAGTCCGCATCGAAGGCTTACGCGGCTTTATTCCTGGTTCGCACATCAGCACCCGCAAAGCCAAAGAAGAATTAGTCAACGAAGAACTCCCCCTCAAGTTCCTCGAAGTAGACGAAGATCGCAACCGTCTGGTACTCAGCCACCGTCGCGCCCTAGTCGAACGGAAGATGAATCGTCTCGAAGTCGGCGAAGTCGTGATCGGTTCGGTACGTGGGATCAAGCCTTATGGTGCCTTCATCGACATCGGTGGTGTCAGCGGACTGCTGCACATTTCCGAGATTTCTCACGACCACATCGACACGCCACACAGCGTGTTCAATGTCAATGATGAAGTCAAAGTGATGATCATCGATCTCGATGCCGAGCGCGGACGGATCTCGCTTTCTACCAAACAATTGGAGCCAGAACCAGGCGACATGATCAAAAATCGCGATCGAGTCTATGAAATGGCCGATGAAATGGCAGCCAAATATCGTGAGATGTTACTAGCCAAAGCTTCTGGACAACCATTAGAATCGATCGAACTCCCTAGTGCAGCCGAAGAGCCTCTCGATCTAATCGAAGAAGAAATTCCATCAGCGATGGAAGAAGCCGAAATCCCACCAGAACCCGTAGTAGCAGAAGCTCCAGCAGTTACCGAAGAAGTACCTGCCGAAGCCTAAACCAACTTCGATCCCTAGTGATTAGAATAGTAAATAGAGGGCTAGTCCCTCTTTTTATTAACCCCCTACCCTCTACCCTCTACTCTACATCCCATGCCTCCACGTTGGCCCCGCGAACCCGATCGAAACGACCCCGTATATCGTAGACTAGACGACCGGATGACCTTTGCTTTTCATGTTGCCCTATTTTCAGCCTCAAACTCTGGACTATGGTTTTTTGATATCTTTCAAAGAGCAAACTGGAGCTGGGCTGTCTGGGTAACAAGTATCTGGGCATCAATTTTGTTGGGACATGCTTTGTATATCTTCAAAATTGCCGATTACTCCCCAAATTCTAATGGCTAACAATCAACAAATCGAAGAACTAGCAGCAGAAATCGGTGATAAAGTCTACATTGATGTCGCTAAGTGGCATCTTTATCTCCAAGATGCCAAACTGCACACGCTCGTTGCCGAGCAAGTATATCCATTACTGACTGGCGGTTTGACTGGTGATAAGCTGACCGAAATTCTGACGAATATCTCGATCGATCTCGGTGGCGGTAGACTAAAAACGTCCCTCCTCAATCTCATCCCCGTCACGTCCCAAGCCAGACTGATGGACATCCTCCAAGACTACGCCCGAAATCTCTAGATTAGGATGGATAAATTTTATCAGATCGGAATTGTTCATAACTTATGTAGTGGGCTAACTGCTCGGCAGTGCCCACCTTCCAAAGCTGGTGCGTTACGCTGACGCTGACGCTAACACACATACAATTTCCTAAGACCCAAAGCCTAAAGCCTAAAGCCTAAAGCCTACCCCCTACCCTCTACCCTCTACCCTCTACCCCCTCAAGAATGATCGACCTCGTAGACATCAAACGCGATATTAACATCCTGATCGATCGACTGGGGAAAACCCAGCAATATCTTTGACGTTCCTGCACTGACAGCAAAAATCCAAGATTTAGAACAAGTAGCCGCCCAGCCGGAGTTTTGGGGCGACCAAAATGTGGCGCAAGCTACGATGCAGGAACTCAATGACTACAAATCTCACTTAGAGCAGTTTCGCCAGTGGCAAAGCGGTGTAGCCGATGCCCAAACCGCTCTAGAATTGATGGAAATGGAACCAGATGAGGCTTTAGGTCAAGAAGCCAAGCAAAACCTCTCCCAGGTCGGATTAGAACTCGATCGCTGGGAATTAGAACAGTTATTATCAGGTACATATGATGCGAAGGGAGCAGTTCTTACGATTAACGCAGGTGCTGGGGGCACAGATGCCCAGGATTGGGCTGAGATGCTCTTGCGGATGTATACCCGTTGGGCGGAAGATCGTAAATATAAAGTCCAACTTGCCGAAATCTCCGAAGGAGAAGAAGCCGGACTAAAATCTGTCACTCTTGAAATCGAAGGGAAATATGCCTACGGTTATCTCAGAAGTGAAAAAGGCACCCATCGCCTGGTGAGAATTTCGCCCTTCAATGCTAACGACAAACGGCAAACTAGTTTTGCTGGTGTAGAAGTGATGCCGTTAATCGACAACACCGTAAAACTCGACATCCCCGATACCGATTTGGAAATCACTACCACTCGTGCGGGCGGTAAAGGCGGGCAAAATGTCAACAAGGTAGAAACAGCCGTGCGGATTTTGCACAAGCCGACAGGGGTAGCTGTCCGGTGTACCCAAGAACGCAGCCAGCTCCAGAATAAAGAGAAGGCTCTGGTGATTCTCAAAGCAAAATTATTAATAATCGCGCAGGAGCAAAAGACCAAAGAAATTGCCGAAATTCGCGGTGATATCGTCGATGCAGCTTGGGGACAACAAATCCGCAACTATGTTTTTCATCCCTATCAAATGGTGAAAGATCTCCGTACAAATGTCGAGACGACTGCTGTTATCGATGTGATGAATGGTGAAATCGATGAGTTTATCGAAGCTTATTTACGTCAGGAAAATCAGATGATAGTTGATAGTTGATAATTGATAATTGGGTTGTCCCGCAGGGGATTTAAACCCCATCCTAGAAACCTCGCTGTAAACTGTCAACTGTCAACTGTTTAAAGTCTAGGATCGCTCGGTTCGCTCTCCAGTGCGAGTATGCCGAAGGTACATTCATGAACGCGGCGGAGCGGTTCTTTGGCGACAAATCGATCGAGTGATTCAATGATCGATTCGACTTTCCAGCAGTAATGGCGGTAAGCTGCGGTGTACTGGTAGATGAGTTGCGATCGCGCCTGATAATCTGCCAGAGGTACATCTATTCCCCGCGATTGGGCGCGTTCTAAGAGGGAAATGGCATCGTCCAAGCCGACCTTGGCAGCACATCCCACAGGAGCATATTGCTGCTTTAGAAGCTGTTGGGCTTTGACAGGGGCATCAATTCACAGTCGAGACCAGCAATTCCAAATTCAAAAATTGTGTGGGCTGAAACCCTCATTCTCTTGTACAAATCAAACGCCTTCAAGGGTTGTCAATTAGCTGAAATGACCTAGACTCGTTCTGAATTTGGAATTGCTGCTGACTTTGCTTGTAGCGCGAGATCGCCCGTGCTAATGGCGCATCCTCACCCAGTTCTGGCGGAGATTGCAGAGATTCAACAAAAGCAATGCTATCGGCGCGATTGAGTTTGATGACAGTATGCTCTGAGATGGTATGTATGGCAGCATTTTGAGCGTGGCTGACCACAAAATCGGTCAAGCTTCTGCCTTCTAAATCTGCCGCCCATTGCAATAATTCTTTCTGTTCGCGGCTCAGACGTGCTTCCAACCGCTCTGACTTACTAGTTTTTTCCGCCTGATGCGCGGCAGCTGATTCTGGTCGGGACATGAGTTAGATCCTGCGTTTGGCGAGACTTCCTTTCTTTTATAGTACGTCTTTTTGCCGTACATATCAAGAGAGCTAGATCGACAGGTTTTATCTGGTTGAATCTACCATAATCACGAGCGTTGAAACCTGCAAACGCTCTCTGGAATTAGCTTTGAGCCAATTCTACTACGAGTTTTGAAGTACCTATAATTGTCCGGTTGCACTGACAGTATATACCAACGGTTCAAATAAACGCTGCAAAAATCCTTCACCACCACGACACGGCAGTACCGAAAGCTGGGCAGAAAGCGGAATTTTTAACGCTACTAAATCTGGACGATCGTTACATTGCCCTGACAAAGCCGAGCGAAATACTTTGGCGATCGCTACACTCAAAAATGACGAAGCAACATAAGGACGATCGTTCACATATTGGTCTAAACTAGTACCTTTACCCCGCACCAAACTAACTGGATAGGCTTCTAATAATAGCGTCACCGCACAACATGCTGCCGTTGCTTCTGGATAAAATACCTGTGCCTTTCCAAAAGATAGATCGAAGGTTTGAAATCGATCGGGATGTTTACCCAATAGATATCCTAAATCCGTCGCAGGTGAATGATTAGTCGTAATCGTTAGCAGCATTTTAAATTTTTCGAGACTGAATCTTTCGATCGAATAGCAATCCTATTTAAATTAATGTTGACCTGTAGGGGCGGTGCTGTCTTGTCGTTTTTTTATTCGGGGGGAACCCCCGAATAAAAACGCCGCTTCATGCCCGCCCTCTAGGGGTTAAACCGATTATTTAGGATCGCTATCTATCGATCCCCAAGATTTAATTAAAATCTGTCCTTATATTACCTAAATAGTTGAAAACTACGCATCATCTAGAGCAGCAATCCCAGGTAAAACCTTCCCTTCTAGTAATTCTAAAGAAGCACCACCACCTGTCGAAATATGGCTCATTTGGTCGGCTAAACCAACTTTTTCGACTGCGGCAACTGAGTCACCACCACCGATGATCGTGATTGCGCCAGTTTTCGAGATTTCTGCTAAAGTATGAGCGATTCCTTCTGTACCTGCAGCGAATTTATCAAATTCAAATACACCCATCGGGCCATTCCAAATCACAGTCTTACAATCAGCCAAAGCTGCTTGGAAAACTTTGAGTGAATCGGGGCCGATATCTAAGCCCATCCAACCATCGGGGATATTATTAATATCGACGATTTGGGAATTTGCATCGGGAGAGAAGCTGTCAGCAACTACTACGTCAGTAGGTAATAAAAGTTGGACACCTTTTTCTCTCGCTTTGGCTTCGAGGGCGCGGGCTAGTTCTAATTTATCTTCTTCAACCAATGATTTACCAACATTCAAACCCCGTGCTTTGTAGAAGGTAAAAATCATCCCACCACCGAGGAATAATTTGTCACATTTATCGAGCAGGGTTTCGATTACACCGATTTTACTCGATACTTTGGAACCACCAACGATCGCCGCTAACGGTTTTTGAGGTTTTTCAATCGCGTTTTGGAGATATTTCAATTCTTTCTCGATGAGGTACCCAGCAACTGAAGGACTCAGATATTTTGTTACGCCTTCTGTCGAAGCGTGTGCGCGGTGTGCGGTACCGAAAGCATCGTTGACATACAAGTCAGCGTTAGCCGCTAATTTCTTGGCAAATTCGGGATCGTTTTGCTCTTCTTCTGGATAGAAACGGACGTTTTCGAGCAGCGCAACTTGTCCATTTGCCATTGCTGCGATTTTGCTGGCTACTTCATCGCCGATGCAGTCATCGCATTTGACCACAGTTTGCCCTAGTAGCTCCGACAACCGCTGGGCAACTGGAGTCAGACGCAATTTCTCATCTACGCCTTTAGGACGACCAAAGTGGCTACAGAGGATGACTTTGGCACCTTTACCAGTGAGGTCTTTGATGGTGGGGAGTGCAGCACGAATTCGGGTATCATCGGTGATATTTCCAGCATCATCTACAGGTACATTAAAATCGGCACGGACGAGAACACGCTTGCCCGTGAGATCGGCAGCGGATAAACTGGAAATAGATTTCTTAGACACTGGCTAAACTCCTGAGATTATATGGCGGTTAAATTTGGTTTGATATAAAAAGCTGAGAAAGTTAGTTATTAATACTTATTTGGACTGTATTAAAGACAACATTTAGCTCTGCCGTTCTCAATTCTACCGGAAAAGCCGTGTAGAATTGTTACCAATCTCGATCGAGTTGAAGCTGGAGATCCAAAATAAGATGGTCAGAGGATAAAAGACACGATTATTTAGCCTCAGTATATGTTTAACAAAATCCTATTTCCCCTAGATCGTAGTCGTGAAGCTCAAGAAGCTGTTGCCGTGGCGATCGATCTGGTGCAAAAGTATCAGAGTCAGCTCATCTTATTGTCTGTAGTCGAGACACCAGATCTCGATGCAGAGGTACTCGAAGATCCCGTGATGCAGTCTCCAGATGCGATCGATAAGCTGCTGCATTCGGCTCAAGATCTCTTCGCCCAGCGCGGCATCAAAACCGAAATCTTGCAACGGGAAGGGAAACCTGCTTTTACGATCTGCGATGTCGCCGATGAACTCAATGTCGATCTGATCGTGATGGGGAGTCGAGGTAATGGTTTAGACTTGGATCACCCGTCCAAAAGTGTCGCTAGCCGCGTCATCGATCTTGCCCCTTGTCCGGTTTTAATCGTTCCTTAAATTAAATGATAATTGATAATTGATAATTGATAATTGATAATTGATAATTGATAATTGATAATTGATAATTGATAATTGATAATTGATA
>NZ_JBGSQZ010000111.1:0-26537 GCF_041737865.1 Chamaesiphon sp. | reverse complement strand
AACATTTGCCGGAGATTGCTAATTATTTCTTAAATAGAACTACGAGTGGTGTCACCGAAGGTATTAATACTAGAATTAAGTTAATTCTCCGCCAAAGTTACGGTTTTGCTAGTTTCAAATCGATGAGAGAAAAACTGTTGGCTTGCTTATTCAAATAATCTCCGCTCCGCTCCGCTCATTTGAATAAGTTTAAATTATCACCCTAAGTACAGGAGAGCCAAAATTAGTGGTGAAGTCCGCGAAGTCGATGTCTATTTTGTCCCCGATCCCAAACTTTCACCCCTTCAAGAATTAGGAATACTAGCAGAATGTGCGAAAAACGCCGTCATCTTTGAACCCTTTCGCAATTCCGTCAAAGTGCCGCAAATTCGCGCTTGCATGTCAAAGCTATATGACTTGCATAGCTATCTACTCAGAGAAGCCAAAAGACAATCGCAGCCAGAACTAGGCGATGATGTTTTACCCAATCTCTGGATTTTAACACCCACGCTATCCGCCCAAATTTTAGAGGGACTCGGTGCTAAATTAGAGCTAGACAAGTGGGGCGAAGGTGTCTATCTGCTGAGTCCAACTCTCAAGACAGGCATCATTGTAATTCATCAACTACCCCAGACACCAGCAACTCTATGGGTTAGACTATTGGGTAAGGGCAGAGTTCAGGCACGAGCCATCCAAGAAGTAGCGGCACTTCCAGTGGAGCATCCCTATCGAAATAATGCTTTAGATTTGCTGGGTAATCTAAAAGTTATCCTGGAAGCAAGAGAAACCATCGAACCAGAAGAGCAGGAGCTAATTATGCAGTTATCACCTTTGTATTTAGAGAAGCTTCAAGCAGCCCAACAAGTTGGGGAACAGTTGGGGGAAGTTAGACACGCACAGGCTCAAACAGTGCGCCTATTGAACCGACGGGTGGGTGATGTGTCAACAGAGATATTGGCAAGAGTTAACGTATTACCCTTGGAGCGGTTAGACGATTTACTTGATGCGGCTTTAGATTTTGCCAATCTTAGCGATCTGATAGCCTGGTTGGATCTGAATGAGTGAAAATCGACTATAAACAGGTGTTGCAAGCGATCCAGAATACGCTGGCTTCGGGGTTGAGTGGTGATGCGCTTACTGCTTTTAGCGATCTTATTTGCCTTGGACTTAAATCCCGATCTGCCAGAGGAATAACTTGATTTGAGATCGAGAAACACGCCCAATATACCCAGAGTCAAAAAGCGACAGTTCTGGCTAATTACGTCGTATATTCTTCTGATTCACTGCCGGATCTTAGCAATTTTTGCTTTGAGCTTTGTTCAGATTCAATGAATTGTGTGGCTGTTTTAAATACAGCTTTCACTTGCTCCACAGTTACGGACGGATTTTGGAGTTGACCTTGTAGTATCTCCATAGCCCTCTCTAGACTGTCTTTTGAATATTGGAGCTTGCGAATATAATTATAGGTAAACCAAGTGGCTATTAGACCGCCCACAATTAAAATCATTGTCCCCCAAGACCATAGATTTTTCATTATTGTTACTTCTATGAGTAACTGTTTAGTATCCTCCTGACTCTTCATTAGCTGTGTTGCTTTACCTACTTCTTCTCCGGTTGACCGAACAGTACTATTAAATTCTCTAAGCCTTTCCTCTGTATCGTTTTCACGTTTATTTACATTATTCTCACGCCTGATTACATCTTCCTCTCTTTTTTTTAATGCTTCCCGTTCTTCTCCCGCCGTTAGACCACCCGGCATACTAGCTCTCAGGCTTGCATTTTCTACTTTCAAGGATGAATCAGTAGATAAGTAACCTATTCCCCAACCTGTAGCAAATATAACCATACTTATAACTATAGCCAATATGGTTGAAGGCTCGAACGATGACTTTTTTGTATTCATATACTACAGTCAAACATACATTATTTAGATGATGGTAAATAATTTGAGGTTAACTATAAGATACCCACGAATATACTTGTAAAGATAGATTTCGGAAATTTCATCCAATAATTTCCTTCTTGGATTAGAGAGATGATTTGCGGTGTGTAAAGCAGATAATCTTAGTGCTATTGATGGTGGGCTTTGAGGATTCGATTCGCTGCTATTGATGTGACTCGTTGGCGTAGCCTGCCGTAGGTAATCTCTGACGGTTCGATCCTTGTCGCCTAAATGTGGGAATGGTAAAATTAAGTCCTATTCAATCTGCCTTACCACATCATGAGTACGATCGAATCGATAGTCAGGGAACTAGAGAAGATCCCCGAACCAATGCAACTGAGCGTCCTAGCCTTTATTCGCTCTCTTGATGTATCGGACACCCCTGAGAATCATCATCCTTCAGAACTACCTCCAAGAATTTTGGGGCTAAATCGCGGCGCAATGAAAATGAGCGATGATTTTGATGAACCACTATCAGATGAATTCTGGCTCGGCGAAGAATGAGGATTTTGCTAGGTATTCATATCTTTATCTGGATGGCAACCGAACCAGAACGCTTATCGCTAAGACTAGCCGCATCAATTATAGACCGTCAAAATAGCTTATTTCTTAGCTTGGCGAGCATTTGGGAAATCCAAATCAAAGTAGCTTTAGGAAAACTAGACTTGAAAGGCGATCTCGCGACAATCGTAGATATTCAGATCGAGCAAAACTCTATTCAGCTACTACCAATTGACTTAAAGCATATTTACGCACTTTCAAATCTACCTCCTCACCATCGCGATCCTTTTGACCGTTTGCTAATTGCTCAATCTCAAGTCGAAGAAATGACTTTAGCCACCGTAGATAGTGCTTTCGATCGATATGAGATCGATCGTCTCTAGTCTCGATTGCCTACGGCACACTATGCGTTTAGGGCGTTTGTTGATGAGATTTGAGGATTCGAGCGGATTAAATGAAATTGCAGGTTAAATAATTGCTGATGATTTTAGTGCTTTTGGGTTGAAGAATCAAACCCAACCTACGAGTTAATTGTCCCTGTCATCGGCGAACTGGCTGCTGCTACTGATGCAACTGGAATTCTCCCCGCCAGATATCCCAATCGTCCCGATACAGCAGCCATTCCCATCGCCTGAGCCATCAGGGGGGCATCCTCAGCACAGGCGATCGCGGTATTGATCAATAGGGCATCTGCACCGATTTCCATTGCTTGAGCGGCTTCGCTGGGGCTACCGATACCAGCATCGACGACGACGGGGACTTTGGCGTTTTCGATGATGATTTGGATATTGGCGAGATTTCTGATTCCCTGTCCCGAACCGATCGGGGAACCCAGAGGCATCACTGTCACGCATCCGGCTTCTTCTAGCCGCTTGGCGAGGAGTGGGTCGGCATTAATATAGGGGAGTACGGCGAAGCCTTCTTTGACGAGCTGTTCGGCGGCTTGGAGGGTACCGATCGGATCTGGTAAGAGATATTTACCTGCGGGAATTACTTCCAATTTGACAAAGTTATTATCTTCTTGTCCCAATAATTTTGCCATTTCTCGCCCTAGTCTTGCCACCCGCACGGCATCTTCGGCAGTTTGACAGCCAGCGGTATTGGGCAGCATCCAGATTTTAGTCCAATCGATCGCTTCTGCCAAGCCTTCATGTCCAGCGGCTTTGGTTTGCACTCTTCGCACGGCGACGGTGACGATCTCGCAACCGCTAGCGATGATGCTCTTTTGCATCTGCTCGATGCTACGATATTTCCCCGTACCCGTCATCAGCCGCGAGTTAAAGGTTTTGCCTGCAATAATTAAGGGTCGATCGATCATTGTTTGCGGATGGTGACTGGTTGATGGTGGGCTAAATTGACTTCGGCGGAGATCTTTACCCCGCCCCAGCCCTCCCCTTATCAAGGGGAGGGGGCAAGAAGCCCTCCCTTGAGGGGGTTGGGGGGTAAAAATCTTCGTAACAACTCTAATAATTTCAGATTCTAACTGGATTCAAAAACTGGACAAAATCCGTCAGGCGTGACTTTAAAACCATTGAGTGGCGATCGACTATTATAGCAGCGGGAGCCGCGTTGATAACGACAATTGCCGCAACAGTGGGTATCTGGATCTAGCTTGAGTTCTTGCTGTCGATCGAGCACTTCGCGTTGGGAAACTCCTCTGAGGACGATTTCTTCTCCTTGCCATCTAGCTTCTATTAATCCAGTATCGGCGAAATTGTGCCAACGAGGGTCACTAGCGATCGCATTTGGTAAGGTAATATTAATTTCTCGGTCTAATTCGGTGAGTTCGCCCTCATAATTGGGATCGGCTGGCGGGGCGGGTTGAATAAAGGTATCGCCAATGGGCAGTGAGACTAGAGTTCCTGCTGCTGGAGAGTGGAGATGATAACGGTTTTGGAGTTCTTCTAATCCGGTGAGATCGGCTAAATAGGGGGGCGAACCGTGAGTGAAGACGACGTGTTTGGGACGGATATTGTGAATTAATTGGGCGGTACCAGCACCATCGGAATGTTCGCTCAGGAGATAAGTTTCAACGGTGATTTGTGGGGTTGTTGCTGGTAGTACTGTCATGCCATCTAGGGAGGACGGAAATAATACCAGCCAGGGGAAAGGATGTTCGGCTGTGTAAATGTTGAGATCGGTGTCTGTATCAGTGAGAATAATACACGGACGCAGATGAATGTTGGGGAGGTGCTCTGGTGTGAGCTGGCGAACGTGAGGACGAACTTTTTCATCCCAAAATAGGGATTGATGACGTGCAAAGTTTTGAACGGCGGGGGGAAAGTGGGGGAGTAGCTGCAAGTAAGCATCACAAGCTACAGCGATCGTACCATCTACCCAGATATCGATATCGCGTCCGGTAAATAAGTGATGACTCCGCAGTAAAATCAGCAATTCTTGAGCGATGCCCAGAGTTGCTACTGGTAAGATAATTGATTGCTGTTGAATAATTGCTCGATCGATCCGCGCCATCAAGGTGTTTTCCTGCTTGCGGCGGTGAGGGTGGCGGGCTGTGCCATAACTACCTTCGATAATCAAGACATCGGGATTGAGATGCCGAATCGAGTCTAGATGCAAGCCTTCCACCAATCGAGAATTGGACAGAAAAAAGTCGCCTGTATAGAAGACACTATATGACTGATAAAATCCGGTATATGTCAATAACACCGCCGCCGCACCAGGCAAATTTCCTGCCGGAAACAATTCGGCAGTTAAACCATCTTGAAACTCGATCGATCTGCGCCACGGTAAGGCTTGACTGAACTGTGGCACTTCCTCAGGATCGTCCAACCAGTTGAGCGGTAAGAGCAGACTGGTGACTTCGCTGGTATAAATCGGTAATTTGGGGAAAGCTCGATGGAGAGCGAGTAAACCTCTAGCTCGATCGGCATGAGCATTGGTACATATTACCAGATCGCAGACTGGGAGCCGCTCGTCAGTAATCAGTTGAGAAATGTCTGCCAGTCCACAATCTAATAAGATCTGATATGGCCCCATTTTGAGCAACAAACACACCCCTTCATCACTATGACCAACGCCATAGGGAAGGCAAACTAGATCTTCATTATTCGGTTGGGGTAGCGTAGACAAGCAAAAAGTCCAATATAAATCCGACCCCAGTGTTTGGATCTCTCACAGCAGCGATACCATCAAAGGGATTGGCAGGTCACTATCTAATGAGCGGAACCATTACCATGATATTTGTCGGAATCATAGAAGCCATTGCGGGTACCAAAAAATAAAGCACCGATGATAAAGGGAATGGTCAGAATTGGTAAGATGATTTGAACGCTCATAGTTTCGATCGGAGGTTAGGGATAAGGCTTGAGGCGAGATGCCGACAATTCGGATACTTACTTTCTATTATTCATCGATCGCTCGATTCTTAGCAATAATTGTTAAACATTCTTGATGAGACAGCAATTATCTACTCCCTTCGCACCGCAGAAATAAGCATTCACCATCCACCATCCACCATCCACCCCTACACTAGATGTCTAATTTGTCACTATGAAAAAAGTAGCTATTATAAAAATTTCTGTGCGAGAAAATAAGCCGCGATCGATTTTGCATCGATCGGTTCGCCAGCATAAATCGCCGTTTCAAATTCCGCTGGAGTCATTAAGACAACACTAATATCTTCATCGTCATCACCCGCAGGTTGCACGACTAATTTCTCTAAATCCTGTGCTAGATAAGCATAAATAATCTCATCACAATAACCAGGTGCGAGAAAAAATTCACCCAAATTCTGCCATTTGCCAGCCCGATATCCGGTTTCTTCTTCAAGCTCCCGCGCAATTGTCGTTGCCGAATCTTCGCCGATTTCCAATGTACCTGCGGGAAATTCTAAGATCCGTCCTTGAGTAGGAAAGCGATATTGTTTCACCAATACTAATTTTCCATCGGGGGTAATCGGTACAGCTAAAGCACCACCAGGATGGTGAATGGATTCCCATTCTCCAGTGACACCATTAGGTAGTTCGATCCGATCGACATTAAATGTAAATTTACGTCCTTGATAACGTAGCTTATTCTGAAGAATTTTGGCTGATTCATTTCCTAATGGCATATTTTTAGGTATTAGGGATTAGTTGTTACCGATCTTTTTCGACGATCGCATTAGCCGAACATCCGCACATTCTAACTTGTTGCAGAGGACGGCGATCGACTCTCTCGATCTGGGTTCGATCCAATTAGGCACAATTTCAGCAAGCGGTACGAGTACAAATGCCCGTTCCAGCATTCGGGGATGAGGCACCTGTAAAGTGGGTAAATCGATAATTCGATCCTCATATAGCAGCAGATCCAAATCTAACGTCCGTGCGCCCCAAACCTCCTGACGCACTCGCCCAAATTCCGACTCGATCGCCTGTAAAGTATTCAATAGCTCTAGCGGTGCCAAACTAGTCTCAAGCAGCGCACAACCGTTCAAATAGTCTGGCTGTGGTGGCCCAACTGGTGCCGTCTGATACCAGCTAGAAAGGGCTGTTACCTCAATCTGGGGATGTATTTGGAGTCGATCGATCGCCCCAGCTAAAATCGCGATCGAATCACCTAAATTGCTCCCCAATCCGATCGCACATCTGCCACTATTTATACTAAAATCTACCATAACTCATTCAGATTGCTGAGTTTTGATAGATTGAATAGCTTTACCAAAACCGATCGCGATCGCCACATTAGAAAGAGTCAAAAAGAATTCAGCTCCACCATGTAGAATATCGACATCAGCCAGAGATTTGTGCAAAGTTAATTGAGCATACGCACCAATTGGAATCGTCACAGCGACAAATAACAAGGTCAAATAAAAACCAATTAGGGCAATCTTAGGCGTTTCGACTTTTTTGGTCATAAACCACAGAAATCCTAAATAGGGGAATAAAGATACCGCAAATAAAGATTCTTTAGAAAATACTAATTCAACGATCGATGGTGTCATATATTAATTATTCACTACTGACTGTTTACTAATATGCCAAGCAGCCAGACACATCGTCATATTACCAACTACAGTCATCGCGGCTTGAAGCGTAACCAGCCACTCTAAAGCGAGAGTATTATCAAAAAAGTGCCACGTACAAGCACACATCGCACTTACCAGCGCGGGTAACATCCCGAAAGAAAGACTCCGCCAAGCCAGATTACCACTAGCTTCGGCATATAGCCAAATCAACCAGATTGCCGTCATCCACTCAATGACGCTAGAAACATGAATAATCCAAGTGGGAATTGAGAGTACGTGCATCTAGTTACTTGAGATCGATCTTTGAGGATTTCTATAGTCTATTATCCCTCAACTTTCACTTAGAATAGCAGGAGATCCCCGCTGTACAATACTACTATATGTGCACATCTCTCGATCGAGGCGAAAACCCTAGAGATCCCCCTCAATCCCCCTTAAAAAGGGGGACTAAGAGTCCGGTTCCCCCCTTTTTAAGGGGGGTTAGGGGGGATCTAGATCTACGCAACAACTCAAATAGACTTACCTAGATTTTGCCGCGCAACATCATCGCCATCTCATTGGCTGTCGGCGAGAGTTCGAGTGCGGTTTCCTCGGTGATGCGCCCTTCTTGATAGAGTGCAAATAGAGATTTGTTCATAGTGATCATCCCATCGAATTCGCCATCAGTCATGAGTGGGGCAATCTCATCATACTTACCATCGCGAACGTAGTCTTTGACAGTTTCAGTATTGATCAGAATATCGTGATAGGCTGCGCGTTTACCATCGGTAGTCCGGCACAAACCTTGGGAGATGACTGCAACTAGGGATTCTGCTAGGGATACCCGCATCACGGCTTGTTCTTCTGGTTTAAATAGATTGAGAATCCGCTCGATCGTTTTGATCGCACTGTTGGTGTGCAAGGTGCCGATCACTAAGTGCCCAGTTTGCGCGGCTTTGAGGGCGGTATTGACTGTTTCGCGATCGCGCATTTCTCCGACCAAAATCACGTCGGGATCTTCGCGTAGAGCGGCTTTGAGGGCAGTATCAAACATCAGTGTATTCGCGCCAACTTCCCGATGCTTGATCAGAGCGCGTTTACTTTTGTGAATAAATTCGATCGGATCTTCGATCGTGATGATGTGACGCGGCATTTCTTTATTCATATAATCTACCATCGCCGCCATCGATGTCGATTTACCCGAACCTGTCGGCCCAGTGACGAGAATTAAGCCTTTATGCTGATGACAGACATCCCGAAATACATTTGGCAAACGCAGTTCTTCAATTGTGGCAATCTGCATCGGAATCAGTCGCATCACCATCGCATAGCCATAGAGCGAGTCAAATACGTTGATCCGTACCCGCGCAAATTCGTACTGGGTAGCACCATCAAAGTCTAGATTTGCCTGGAATGTCCGAATGTCTTCCTCACTCAAAACTTCATATAGCCAGGACATAAAAGTCGGCAGATCTGTTTCGGGATAGGTGGTTGTTTCCATCTCACCCCGATTGCGAAATCTGGGCGTTTCGCCGACACCAACGTGCACATCTGAATAACCAGCATCAAAAGCTTCCGCTACTAACTTGCCGATACTTGGCTGTCCTGGCGGTAAGTTGTAGGTAACAGTGGACGTCTGCGCTATCTTAGGGGCTATCGGTGGCGGCGGGGGGGTATGACCGGATAGATTGGGTTTGGGTGGCGGTGGTGCCGGGAAGTTGATGGAGTTTACCATAGATCGATCGACTGGCTAATTGTTTGCAACTACTCTCACTTAGATTGCCCAAATTTTCACCCCGATCGACTGTATGTTTACAACGATGGATAATACTAGCAACTGTAATTGTCGATTGGGAACTGAGTCTGTGCGAGCGTGGCACGATCCCAGCGCGATTGGGTGTCGATCGAAACAGACGATGATTTCAAACATTCCATCCTTTTCTGGTAAGATGAACCCATATATACATTATTCTCCTAAATTATTATGCTAACTGTTAAATCTTTGTGGAGCTTCCGGTCAAATTAAACTTATTAATTTTATTCATTATCCCCTTTCTCAATGCTGGTTTGACACTGGAAACCCGTTGCGGTCGAGTCTACAGCTTTATCTTTAAAATCTATATCTTTAAATTAACTAGCTAAACTTAGCCTCAGGGTGATGTGTTCGACTGCTGTAAATCTATGGTTGGTTAATCCCTACTATTAGACAATTGAGCCAATTTAATTAGGCTGATTGCAGCCGATCTAGACATGCTGTCAATCTACTTTAACTATAAAAAATAACTAGGTACTATTTATAATGTTCTCTGCTGCTAACCGTCTCTCCATCTTTGTGGACGGCAATAATATGTTTTATGCCCAACAAAAAAATGGGTGGTTTTTCGATCCTCGGCGCGTGCTAGAGTACTTCACCCAAGAACCAGAGTTAATGCTAATTAACGCTTTTTGGTATACTGGGTTAAAAGACGCTCAAGACCAGCGCGGGTTTCGCGATGCACTGATTAGTTTGGGTTATACAGTCCGTACCAAGATCCTCAAAGAGTATTACGATGATACTTCCGGTCGCTATTCCCAAAAAGCGAATTTGGATATTGAAATTGTGGTCGATATGTTTAATACTGTAGATCAGTACAATCGAGTTGTGCTATTTAGTGGTGATGGTGATTTTGAGCGGGCGATCGAGTTACTGCGATCCAAGAATACACACATCACCGTCATCTCAACCGAAGGCATGATCGCCAGAGAACTCAGGAATGTCACCGATCGATATATCGATCTCAATGATATTCGCGAGCGAATTGAAAAAGTTGATTCCCCATAGGAGCAATTCCAGTGTTAGCACAACTAAAAATAATTCAGTTCACTTTATTTGAGTTACTACTGCTTATTTAGGTGACAGAAAGATCTGGATGGATCGAATCTGTCACCTAAATATATCGTCAAGACAGATCCTCGAATTCTTGGGAGTCGGGGATCTAATCGCCCGATTAGTAACTCCTGGACATTATTATTTAGGTTTCTAACATCATGACTCAATCGATCGAAACAGACCGCGTAATTATTTTTGATACTACCCTGCGCGATGGCGAACAATCTCCAGGTGCAACTCTAAATGCAGATGAGAAACTAACGATCGCCAGACAATTAGCCCGCCTGGGAGTAGACGTAATTGAAGCTGGTTTTCCTTACTCTAGTCGGGGTGATTTTGAAGCAGTTCAGCAGATTGCCGAGCTAGTCGGTACACCATCTGGGCCGATTATTTGCGGTTTGGCACGAGCCAACGAAAAAGATATCAAAGCCGCAGCCGAAGCTCTAAAACCTGCGGCAAAACACCGGATTCATACCTTCATTGCGACATCTGATATTCACCTCGAATATAAACTCAAAAAAACGAGAAAAGAAGTCCTGCAAATCGCTGGTGAGATGGTAGCTTATGCCAAAACTTTTGTCGATGATGTCGAATTTTCACCTGAAGATGCCGGACGAAGCGAACCAGAATTTTTGTATGAAGTATTAGAACGGGCGATCGCATCTGGAGCTACTACAGTCAATATTCCAGATACAGTTGGTTATACAACTCCCTCTGAATTTGGAGCATTAATTAAAGGCATCAAAGAAAATGTCCCGAATATCGATCGAGCGGTGATTTCCGTCCACGGACACGACGATTTAGGATTAGCTGTTGCCAACTTTCTCGAAGCGGTGAAATATGGCGCGCGGCAATTAGAATGTACGATTAATGGCATCGGGGAACGCGCCGGAAATGCGTCATTAGAAGAACTAGTGATGGCTCTACACGTCCGCCGTCAGTACTTCAACCCATTTTTAGGTCGTCCGGTTGATTCTACTGATTCACTCACAAATATCGATACTCGCCAAATCTATAAAACTTCGCGATTAGTATCCAGTCTCACCGGAATGATCGTCCAGCCAAATAAAGCGATCGTTGGTGCCAATGCCTTTGCACATGAATCGGGAATTCATCAGGATGGAGTATTGAAAAATAAGCTCACCTATGAAATCATGGATGCACAGTCGATCGGCTTGACTGATAATCTGATTGTATTGGGTAAACTGTCCGGGCGGAATGCCTTCCGCACCCGCTTATCAGAATTGGGCATCGATTTATCCGAAAACGATCTCAATAAAGCCTTCTTGAGATTTAAAGATGTTGCCGACAAGAAAAAAGAAATAACCGATCGAGATCTAGAAGCGATCGTTAATGATGAAATCAAACAAAGTCCCGAAATCTTTGTCCTCGATCGCGTCCAAGTGACGTGCGGCGATCGCGCTCAACCGACTGCAACTGTTACCATCAGGATGCCCAACGGCGAAGAATTGACCGACGCAGCGATCGGGACTGGCCCCGTAGATGCCATCTACAAGGCGATCAACCGCGTCATTGATGTGCCGAACCAATTGATCGAATTTTCGGTTCAATCGGTCACAGCGGGCATTGACGCCATCGGAGAAGTGACAATTCGCCTCAAATACCAGGAGTACACCTACTCCGGTTATGCCGCCAATACCGACATCATCGTCGCCTCAGCCCAAGCCTATATCAACGCCCTCAACCGTCTATATGCTGCCAAAACTAAATTAGAGGAAGCCGCGAGTCAGTTGACAGTCAACTAACTCAAGTTGTTACTTATCCTCAAAGTGGTTAAAACCACTCCTCATGATGCAAAGTCCGCCTTCGCGGACTGAACTTTCTAGTCCGCGAAGCGAAAAGTGCGGTCCTGGGGTTTCCCAACTGGGCGGGAGACCCGTCCAGACAAGTAGAGCACCTTTTCAAGACACAATCGTAGGCATCTCCGTCGGTAGCTGTTTAACTTGATTCACACCGCCAAACACCGATCGATCGTCGCGACAACCGATGCCCCCAACGAATCAAAATCATACCCACCTTCCAATCCAAACACAATCTTCCGCGTCAATTGCAAACAATAATTGGTAAAGATGCCAAAGTCTTCGGGTTTGAGTGAAATATTCGCCAGTGGATCGTCATGATTGGCATCATATCCTGCACTCACGATCAAAATATCTGGGCGAAACTTGGTGAAAAATGGCATCACTTCCGTTTCAAATAGCGGTTGATAGTCTGAAATCGTACTTCCCGCCTTCATTGGTAAATTCAAGATATTCTCGTAAACACCCCGCTCTGTGCCCTTACCCGTACCAGGATAGTGGGGAAATTCATGTAACGAACAGTAGGCAATCTGAGGATTAGTCGCCGCTACCGCTTGGGTACCATTGCCATGATGGACATCCCAGTCGAGGATACCAACCCGCTCGGCACCATTAGCTAATGCGTATGTTGCCGAGATCGCCGCATTACTAAAAATACAAAATCCCATCCCGCCAGATGGCTCCGCATGATGCCCAGGCGGACGCGCCAACACAAACGCTGATTCGCCACTCATGGCGATATCTACCCCATCCAGCCACGCATTGACAGCCAGTAGAGCAACTTCATAGGTTTTGGCTGAGACAGGCGTATCGGGATCGAGTGTGCCGCCATGCTGGGAGAGCTGCTGGATCGATCGAATATATTCCGCAGGGTGAATTTTCTCGATCCAGGGTAGCGGCGATCTGAGATCGATCGATGTCGGATCTCGCCAATCCAGTTTGTTCGCCCATTTTGCCCGTTCTAGTGCTAACTTAATCGCCGTCAATCGCGCTGGTTTTTCGGGATGAAATGCTCCCGTTTGATGCTCTAAAAATTTGTCTGAATAGATAACTGGAAACACGATCTTTATCCCACAAGACGCGATTGTTTAGCCAACTCAACCAACGCATTGTGATATTTTTTCATACCCTGTCGAGCCGCTGCGATCTTTTTCTCAAAACTTGGATCGGATGGTGAGATCTCGAATCCCGATCGAGTTTTTGTTGCAAAATTGAATCTAAAGCCAGCCATAAAATTTTAGCGATTGACAGTTAACCAGCGATTTACCCAATGGAAGTGGGTACTCTTAATTTAACAGACTTGAGGAAAATTGGGATGCGCGATCGTGAAGGTACTATTTTAGAATTGACAGGTAAACCAGGTGTGTATAGCTATGGTGTCATAGTTCCTGGCTTCTGGGGTCGGACGACACTTCAACTCCAGCCAACTCAATTGGTAGAAAAGACTCAGAAAATAATTGCCAAACGGCATTGCAAAGTTTTACTCACCCAAATTGATTCCGTCGAGATCGTTGAAGAAGGTAATCCACTCTTTCTGACGCTCGGTATTCTGACGCTGACTTTTTTTGTGGGCATCGCCTTTATTATCCTGTACTTTGTGGTTAAGCATAAATATCTGGCGATTCGGAGTGGAAGTAACATTCAGTTGGTGATGCTCAACAGCAGCAATACCGAAAAAGCTGAATACTTTATGGATGCCGTACTAAAACGTGCCGAAGAACTCCAGCCTCAAAAATAGATAATTTTACTTTAAACCTAAAAAATTGAGTTGTCTCGATCGATCTTCAGATCGATCGACAATTTAGATAAATTGATGCGCTAGGCGAGAGCGTCATAACGCCTCCTACAAAATTCGCTCCTATTTAATCCTCTCACGCTCAGACTGGAACTGAGGCGTATCGCAGCACCTCCAGTACCTGCACCGGATTGCACCCGTTGCCCGATCCCCAGGCGGCGTTTTGTTCGACAACAGCCCAACCACGTCCAGCAATAACCCCCACATCCAGCACCGCTGTGCGCGGTAAATCGATCCGATCGTCTGCTAGGATCTTCCCCACGAAGGATTCCACTTCAGCTAACTCCGATTCAGAAGCTGCAAAATCTCGATCGCGTTGAAGCTCTCCACCTCTCAAATATACCGAAATTGTGCGGATCTGTCGATCGAGTACAAAGCACCGAAATTCCTTTTCCCAAGCGACGACTTCAGCCACCAGCACGGGGGAATCCTCATTGTACTCTCGCGGCAACTCCGATCCAGTATAAACTCTGGCTGGGAAGCTCTTATCATTCGGTGGCTTGATAAACGCTGGATCAACCATCTCCCTACAAGCTCCGAGCGTCGTCAGCGACACCCGCCGCTTGCGAAATTCTTCAGGTAGACAGGGTAGCCAATCAAGATCGGGTTCTAGTAATCGCAACCCAAATTGCTCGGCAAGAGTCTACCCAAACAGTGCCTCCAAGTACAATACAGGCTCCCCAACCTGCCGCAATTCATCGGGAACCCGCCAACTTTGCAGTCGCTCGACGCTCCAACCAAGCTGAAGAGCAGCTCTCCACAGGGATTGAGCATCTTCAGTAAAACGCGGTGTCAATATTAGTGTTGGCATTAACTATTTGAAGCTCTTTCAGCTTGATTATTGGCGATCGAATATTTCAAGTATTACTGGATTGTCAGCTAAAACGATCGCGGTAGATAGTACTCTAAGATTATTAATACCCGATCGATAATCCATACTTTCTGCCTGATGGTCATTTACTTTGTCTTTTTGACGATATCTGCTGCTACCTATGCACTCTTTAGTTTGGGGTTGAATTTACAGTGGGGGGTGACGGGGCTGATTAATTTCGGTCATGTGGCGTTTATGGCGATCGGTGCCTACTCTACCGTGTTACTCTCGCTTCAGGGCGTACCTATTCCGATCGCAGTATTAGTCGGTGCTGGATTGTCGGCATTATTGGGGCTACTAATCGGTATTTCTACCTTGAGACTGCGGGAAGACTATCTGGGGATTGTCACGATTGGGGTATCGGAATTAGTCCGATTGGTAGCCAAGAATGAGGCTTGGCTAACTAAAGGTACCTTTGGGGTACAAGGCTATCCAGTGCCGTTTGATTTCAAACCTGACTATCCCACCAGAATCTTACTGATCGTGTGGTTGACGGCGATTTGTGGGGTGGCATTATGGCAATTGTGGCTGTGGCTGCGGGTGAAAATCTCGGCGCGGTTACTGGGTGGATCGATCGCGAGTATTTTTGTGCTGACTGTATATGTCTGCGGTGCCTTATCGCTGTATACTTATGACCCTCGTGCGGGGCTAATGTTACTGACTTTAACTACGCTCACAGTAGTTTATATTGCCCTCGAAAAGTTGGTGCATTCACCGTGGGGACGAGTTTTAAAAGCGATTCGGGAGGATGAAGAAGTACCGAGAGCCTTAGGTAAGAATGTCTTCTGGTACAAGCTCCAAGCCTTTATGCTCGGTGGTGCGATTGCCGGAATTTCTGGAGCATTTTATGCTTGGCAATTCAGTGTATTTCCTGACAATTTTGAACCATTAATTACTTTTAATGCCTGGATTATTATTATGCTCGGCGGTGCTGGAAATAATTTGGGGACAATTATTGGAGCGATCGTTTTCTGGGGCTATAATACAATTACTCGCGATGAGTCATTCAAAGTAGTATTCCGTGCTCTACATTTAGACGATACTCAGCAAGGAGCATTTCGGGTGATGATTATCGGGTTAGTTCTGATGCTGATTATGGTATTACGTCCCCAAGGTATTTTGGGTAAGAAAGAAGAACTAACGTTAGGTAGATAGTTAATAAGTATTTGCGCCCAGCTACTTAGATAGTTAATCAGTTGAGAGCGAATTTCTGAAAGGATGAATATATCAATAATTATCAATTATCAATTATCAATTAATTAAACATGCCTAATCATTACATCCCGATGACGACTCAACCGTTACTTTTAGCGCAAGGATTGTGCAAAACTTTTGGTGGTGTCAAAGCAGTTCAGAAAGCTGGAATTGAAGTCGCCACTGGAAGTATTACAGGTTTGATCGGCCCGAATGGAGCGGGTAAAACGACATTCTTCAATTTATTATCGAATTTTATTCGGGCAGATTCTGGTCAAATCGAATTAAATGGTCAACAGATCGATCGATTGCAATCTCATCAAATCGCCAGACTAGGGATGGTGCGAACATTTCAAGTAGCCAAAGCTCTGTCGCGAATGTCGGTACTTGAAAATATGCTCTTAGGAGCTAGAGATCAGACGGGTGAGAAAATCTGGCAAGTATTGCTCCAGCCAAACAAAGCGCGGATCGAGCAGCGGGAGTTGAAAGACAAAGCGATGTCGATTCTGAGTTCTGTGGGGTTGAGTGCCAAGGCTGATGACTATGCAGGATGTTTATCAGGAGGACAGCGCAAACTGCTGGAAATCGGTCGAGCATTGATGGTAGATCCTAAGTTGATTTTATTAGATGAACCTGCGGCGGGAGTTAATCCGCGCTTGATTGAGGATATTTGCGGTCATATTCTCAATTGGCGTAAACAGGGTCTAACTTTCCTGATCATCGAACATAATATGGATGTAATTATGACATTGTGCGATCGAGTCTGGGTATTAGCTGAAGGAACCAATCTCGTCGATGGTACCCCAACTAAAGTCCAAAACGATCCCAGGGTGATTGAAGCTTATTTAGGGATAGATTAAATTAATTGATACTTCGGCTACGCTCAGTACAAGTAATTGATAATTGGGTTGGTAACGCTTGGGGACTTCAACCCCGAAGCCATAGCTTCTGTTCTTTGTTGAATATTCTTCTACCGCAAACTTTTAGATACGATCGACCACCACTAAAAAAGAGCTAATTGAAAGCAGATGTGCGATCGAATCCCCCACATTCTCAACCCGATCGCGATAAACTATAATATTGCTCTCTTGTTGTTCAGAATTTTATGTCGCTGCCGATCGTTGCTATTATAGGTCGTCCCAATGTGGGTAAATCCACACTCGTCAATCGTTTGGCGGGAGCAAGGGAATCGATCGTGCATGATGAGCCAGGAGTTACCCGCGATCGTACATATCGTCGGGCATTTTGGCAAGATCGTGAGTATGTGGTCGTCGATACGGGTGGACTCGTATTCGACGATGATACGGAATTTCTCCCACTGATTCGGGAACAGGCGATGACCGCCCTCACCCAGGCTAGTGCGGCGATTTTCGTAGTGGACGGACAAGAAGGAATCACTGGCGGGGATCGGGAAATTGCATCCTGGTTGCGCGTCCAAAAAGTTCCGGTCTTTTTAGCCGTCAATAAGTGTGAATCGGAAACCGTTGGTGCGCTCCAAACTGCTGATTTTTGGCAGTTAGGCATGGGCGAACCTTATGGCATATCCAGCATTCATGGTAGTGGAACGGGGGAATTATTAGACGAATTAATTCTCAGTTTACCTGTCATAGATGAAGTTGATGCTCCCGAAATTCGGATCGCGATTATCGGACGACCAAATGTAGGTAAATCCAGTCTGCTCAACTCTTTCCTGGGTGAAAATCGCGCGATCGTCAGTCCGGTTTCTGGGACTACTCGCGATGCGATCGATACCGTGATTACACGCAATGATACCAACTATCGGTTGATCGATACCGCTGGGATTCGGCGCAAGAAAAACGTCGATTATGGGCCAGAATTTTTTGGGATCAACCGTGCATTTAAAGCGATCGATCGTTGTGATGTGGTACTGCTGGTCTTAAATGCGATCGATGGTGTCACCGAGCAGGATCAAAAATTAGCCGGACGGATTGCCGAAGAAGGACGTGCGTGTGTAATTGTCGTCAATAAATGGGATGCTGTCGAAAAGGATTCCTACACGATCTACGATTACCAATCACAGTTAGATAGTCGGCTCAATTTCACCGAATGGGCTGAGAATATCTTTGTCAGTGCCCTCACTGGACAACGAGTTGATAAAATCTTGGAAATAGTAGATCGCGCCGTCGAACAACACCGTCGCCGTGTCACTACCGCCGTTATCAACGAGGTACTCGAAGAATCCACCTCTTGGCACAATCCCCTCGTGACTCGTCAGGGTAAACAGGGTAAAATCTACTACGGTACCCAAGTCAGTGCCCAACCACCGACGATCGCGTTATTTGTCAACGATCCATCTCGGTTCAATGATAACTACCGTCGCTATATCGAAAACCAGTTTCGGACTCAACTCGGCTTTGCCGGAACTCCCCTCCGCCTCCTCTGGCGTGGCAAAAAACAACGCGAAGGCGAGAAGATCGTCAACCGTGCTACTAGAGTCAAGGCAGCCAAGTAGATAGGGACTGGGGGACTGGGGGACTGGGAGCTAGATTGGTTTTAAAAATCCACGATCGTACATCAATTCAGCAACGCCTAGACTTCCTACCCCCTACCCCCTAAATCCTAATACCTAAAGCCTAACACCTAAAGCCTAAAGCCTAATTAATGGATTTACTTCGCTCCTTACCCATTGGTTTATATTTAGAACAGCCGCTGACTTGGCTGCATCGTCTCGATCCGCGAGTAAAACTAGGCTGGCTAGTGAGCTTTTTGTTAGCTCCGATCCTCGCCAGTGCGATGTGGAAACTAAGTTTAGTTGGCATGTTGGTAGCTATTAGTATCCTAGCTGGTATCCCCTGGCGCGCACTCAAACAGCAGATGGGATGGTTATTGCTAGTCGGTGGTGCGATTTTGCTCGTTGGTGTATTTGCGCCAGATGCCATCAGTGTCAGCCATCAACTGCGCTCCCCCGCAGATGCTGGAGTAGAGATCGCCCAACCTTATCAATATGTTTTATTTAAAATTGATACTGGCGCACTCCACCTCAAAATTACCAAAAAATCGATCGATAGTGCGATCTATGCCAGTAGCCTAGTCTTTACGCTGGTATACAGTACCACCGTTTATCTGCTTACTACCGCTCCAGAAGAAATTACGACTGGATTAGAAAGTTTAATGGCACCCCTGCGCCGTTATCATATCCCTGTTACCGAGATTACGCTTACGCTCACACTCGCTCTGAGATTTATTCCCTTAGTGCTAGAAGAGATCCAAAACTTAGTTCGATCGATCTATACTCGGGCGATCGACTGGCAAGAATTAGGACTCAAAAATAGTGCTAAAATTTGGCTGACCGTCTCCGAAAAACTCTTAGAAAATCTCTTAAATAGAGCCGAACAAATTGCGATTGCCATGCAGGTACGCGGTTTTACAACTCCGAATACACACCTAGTTCAATGGCATCAATTAAAGCTAGGTAAAACTGACTTTTTGGCAATAGTAATTTTAGTCGTATTCTGGACAGCTAGATTTACTATTGGCGGTCAGTTTATTTAGGAGTTGACACAGCCGACGGTTGAGTTTTAAACTAATCTAGCTTCGTATTTGTCGATCGGACTGGCGCACCCCTACAACACCCAACTGCTTGTATTTATCTATCCCCCTCGAACATCGAACTGGATCGCAAATATTCGATCGATTATTCCGACACGAGCCAATTGCTACCTTATTAGAGAGTCCAGTAACTAATACCGAGCAGATCGCCAACGGCAGTGATTTTGGATTGACAAGATACTCAATTTGTGCTGGTTCGCCAGAAACTATCGATCGGCAATTACAGATTTTCACCCCAGCAGTCGGGCAAGTATTAGACTGTTTGCGGGGGCTTTTAGCCACTCCAGATCGGGAAAAGTCCGATCTCCCCGCACATCTACCCTTTACTGGTGGCTGGTTAGGCTGGTTGGGTTACGAACTCGCCTGGGAAATTGAAAAATTACCCAGGCGCCAACCAGATCCTTTACCATTTCCGGTAGCGTACTGGTATGCGCCAAGTACGTTTGCCATTTTAGACCACTGGGAACAAGTATTATATTTGTCTGCAAGTACAACCGCAGAATTAGACGAGTTAGTCCTCAAATTAGCACAGTCCGACCCGATCGAGAATCCCAATGTTTTGCAGAGCCAAACTCATCAGGATTTACATTTTCACACATCAGAAGCCCAATACCAACAAGCGATTATCCAAGCCCAAAAATATATTCAAGCTGGGGATATCTTTCAAGCTAATTTATCCCTCAGATTTAGTTCCCAAACTCATCTCGATAGTTGGCAAATCTATCAACGACTGCAAAATATCAACCCTTCGCCATTCGCCAGTTACTGGCAAACGCCTTGGGGTGCAATGATTAGTTGCTCCCCCGAAAGACTAGTCCAACTCCAACAACAGCAAGCGACAACTCGCCCGATCGCTGGAACTAGAAAACGCGGTCAAAACCCAGCCCAAGACTGTCAATTAGCCACAGAATTATTGACTAATTCTAAAGAGATTGCCGAGCATATTATGTTAGTCGATCTCGAACGTAACGATCTCGGACGAGTCTGTCGATGGGGTAGTGTCAAAGTCGATGAATTACTATCGATCGAGCGGTATAGTCACGTCATGCACTTAGTCAGTAATGTTACTGGAGAATTAGACCCCCAGTTTGACTCGATCGATCTGATTCGCGCCATGTTTCCTGGCGGAACGATTACCGGATGCCCAAAAGTCAGATGTATGGAAATCATCGCCGAACTCGAACCATTTCCCCGCAACCTCTTTTATGGCTCCTGCGGCTATCTAGATCGGCGCGGTCATCTAGATTTAAATATTTTGATTCGGACATTGCTGTATCATCAGGGCACCGTCTGGGGACAAGTCGGCGCAGGAATTGTCGCCGATAGTCAGCCCCAGCAAGAGTGGCGCGAATCGCTCCAAAAAGCTGCTGCTCAAATCGCCGCATTGGGTATGATAAATTAACAGCGATATCTACCATTGGCGTAACCTCTGTGTGGGAGAATCGATCGATATCAGTCGATCTGAGCCTTCACATTCCGTATCCTCATCCTCCTTGCCGTGACTTCCGAAAACTACCTCAACCACCCTACCTTTGGCTTGCTCTATCGCATCTGCATCGTTGAGGAAAACCAAGAACTATTTACCACTCTCTACGCACAGCGAGTTTTTTTTCTAGTCTCCAACACAGCTACCGGATTGTCATTTCAACCTTTGACTCGTGCTGATGCGCGGCTGACAATCGATACCCGTATTCGCCTACTCAGACGCAACGGTCAAATTCTCGAATATCAAGAGCTACAATCAATGATGCAGCAAAATTTTCCAGGGTAGGGGGTAGAGGGTAGAGGGTAGAGATGAGGTGTTGGAACCTAAAGCCTAAGCCTAAGCCTAAGCCTAAATCCTAAATCCTCAGCCTAAAGCCTAAAGCCTAAAGCCTAAAGCCTAAAACCTAAAGCCTAAATGACCATCGCTCACAATATCGAAACTATACGTCGAGACTTACCAGCTTCAGTCCGATTGATGGCGGTAACTAAGCAAGTACCTGTAGCTCAGATGCGGGAGGCTTATGCCGTCGGGATTCGGGATTTTGGCGAGAGCAAAATTCAGGAAGCACAGGCAAAACAGCAAGAATTAGCCGACTTACCGGACATTTGTTGGCACCTAATCGGGCATTTGCAGAGTAACAAGGTACGTAAGGCAGTGCAGATATTTGACTGGATTCACTCTGTAGATAGCCTCAAGCTACTTCAAAATATCGATCGAGTCGCTACGGAATTGGCAACTAGCCCACACATCTGTCTCCAAGTCAAAATATTGCCCGATCCCGATAAATACGGCTGGACGATCCCAGATCTATGGGCAGATTTACCCCAAATTAGCGACTGTCAACAAGTCAAAATTAGCGGCTTAATGGCAATTCCACCATTAGGTTTAAGCCTCGCCCAAACTCAACAATTTTTTGAGCAAGCACGAGATCTCAGCCACCAAATCGCCCAACAGCCTGGAGCAAAGATTCAGTCTGAGTTGTCGATGGGTATGTCTGGGGACTATCTACCAGCTATCGCTGCTGGAGCGACGATGATTCGGCTGGGAAGTATCCTGTTTGGAGATCGGCTCAATTAGTCGATCGTCGATCGAGCAATCCTAAATGAAAAGCTAGGTTGATGTAGGGTGTGTTAGGCTGCTGCCGTAACGCATCAATGTCCTGATATTAATTACGCATAATGCTAGTGCCTATCTAGTGTTAATCTTTACCGATTGTCCCGATCGATACTCAAGCGATCGATCTAGATCTGCTATGAACATCGCAGTATGCCTATGCAAAACCTCTGCTGGACATCAGATCCACTCGATCGCTAGGTAAATCTGAATTATAAAAATTAACAACCGAGTCTAAGCATAATGGCTTAAAAAAATTTGAGTAAATCTGAAAATTTGTCCGTCCACACCTTAAAGAATTTCTGAATAGTTGTATTTCTGTGGTATTATTCTCGGTAGATTAGTCATACCCGTATATTTTGACTACTCAATGCTCCAAACGAGCGGCTGTGACAGCGATGAGTGTAGTCTCTTTACACTCGCAAAGTTTAAGTAATTATGCTTAGATCGCCAAGACACTTTTTCTGTGCGGAATGCTGCACCAACTAAAAAGGCTATGCCAATGGCGATCGACTTACCGCTTTAAGCAATCGCCGCCTGAGCATAGATCGAAATTCTACAGTTAAAAAGCATCAATACCACCACAACAGGGCGCAGGAGTATTAAAAGGTGAACGTTATCAACAAATTCAGAGATTTCATGGGTTTGAACGAAGGAGAGTACAGCGATTTTGACGAAACAGATAGTGATGCCTATCGCAGCGACTATCGAGCACCGGAGCCACCAGCTCCCCAGCCAGTAGAAGAAGAGCGACGTGGCTTCCGGCGATCCAGCCCAGAAACACGCAGCGCAAGTAAAATCAATAATGTAGTCGGGATGCCTGGGATTATGCACGGAGTATCGGAAATGATTCTGATCGAACCCCGTTCTTTTGAAGAAATGCCTCAAGTAATTGATGCCCTCAAACATAGAAAGTCTGTCATCCTCAATATGACCCTGATCCGTCAAGAAGAAGCTCAACGCTCGGTAGATTTTGTGGCAGGCGGTACTTATGCCATTGACGGTCACTACGAACGGATTGGTGATAATATCTTTCTGTTCACACCAAATTGCGTCCAAGTCAGCACTCCTAGCAATGTCATTCATGATGTGGTGAACCAACAACCAGCACCTCAGACAGTTGGCAGCAATCGGACTCGTCAATCTGTCTCCGCATGGGGCAACGAACCGATCCACGCAGCTCAATAAATTTATGACCTTTGTTGATGGCGACTGCAACAGGTTTTGGGCCTTTCCTCAACTGCAAGTAGTAATTTATGTCCGTCAAATTAGGTGTCATCGGCGGCGGGGTGATGGGTTCGGCAATCGTATCCCGCCTACTTACTCAAGGTACATATCAAAGTACCGAGATCCTCATCAGCGAACCCACACTCAGACAACAGGAATCTCTCCAGCAACAATATGGAGTGCGGGTAACTGGAGACAACAATTTGGCAGCTACAGCTCAAGTATTATTACTAGCAATCAAGCCCCAAATTTTCGATCGCGTCGTTGCGGATCTCCAACCATCCAATCCCGCACAATTAGTAATTTCGATCCTAGCTGGAGTCAGTATCGCCCAGCTAGAAAGAGCATTCCCAGATCGAGCAGTCATCCGCGCCATGCCCAATACACCCGCAACTGTCGGGATGGGCATCACCGCAATCGCTGCTGGAAATAGTGTTCAAACACAACACTTAGATATTGCCACTCAAATTTTTCAAGCAGTTGGCGAAGTAGTCACCGTGCCCGAATCCTTGATGGATGCCGTAACTGGATTGTCCGGTTCGGGGCCTGCCTATGTCGCCATCGCGATCGAGGCTCTAGCCGATGGTGGTGTCGCCGCAGGTCTGCCGCGTCCGATCGCCGATCGACTCGCACTACAGACCGTTCTAGGCACTGCTGGACTTCTAAAAGACTCAAACATCCACCCTGCCCAACTCAAAGATCGCGTCACTAGTCCTGGCGGGACAACCATTGCAGGGATCGCCAAATTAGAACAATCGGGATTTCGCTCGGCACTCATTCAAGCCGTCATTGCCGCAGCCCAAAGATCCCAAGAATTAGGTAAGTAGATGGGCGTAATTAAATATCAGATATCGCGTAGATATCGTGTAGTGGCTCGACACGACTAAATCTGTGGGTAAAGCGATCGCCAAACAGATTACTAATTGTATTCCTCAGAGTTCTGAATGCCCACAGTTTTAGTCGTGTCGTCCCAGTAGGGTGGGCACTGCCGACCAGCTAGGTTTTAGGCATAATCTATTTTATAAATAATTGTATCTACCTACTTAAATAGTCGTAGTTAAGACTCGGTAATCGATCGATGTGAGATTTCAATTAACGAAGAACACAAGCTATGGCTTCGGGGTGGAAATCCCCAGCAGGACAACCCAATTATCAATTATCAATTAATTTAATATTCGTGTGCCACTAAGCCTATTCTCAGCAGCCACCTCAACAGGACTCTCCCTCACTCATGGCTTCCAATCGCAGCTCAAAGATTCATCCCCGCAGAGAAACCATACCTGAGCAGGTAAAAATCGACTCGCAGGAGCAGCTACAACCGAGATCCGTTTCACCATTTATTTACTTAGTGAGGCTGATTATTTGTGGGTTTGGTGCAAGTACGATCGCTGGTACCACGATCTCCATCATCTATCCACCCAAACAACCGATCGCGACTACAGTAGAACTACCATTACCCCCTCCGACACTAATACCACTAGATCGGCTCAAACCGACTCAATCGAGTCAGGTACTCACCGAGCGATTACAGGCGATAACTAAAAAAAATAGCAAACTAGATTCAAGCTATTTATTCGTCGAAATCGAGCGGGGCGAACATAGCCAACTAGGAAGCGATCGAGTATTGCCTGCTGCCAGTACGATTAAATTACCGATTCTGATTGCCTTATTTCAGGATGTCGATACACACAAAGTACGACTAGAAGAAAAACTGACAATCGACAAAAAATCGATCGCTGGAGGTGCTGGAGATTTGCAAGCGCAAAAACCTGGAACTCAAGTAAGTATCCTTGTGGCTGCAACCAAGATGATGACCATCAGTGATAATACCGCAACCAATCTCCTGATCGCGCGGTTAGGTGGAAAAGCCGCTCTCAATCAACGGTTTCGGAATTGGGGACTCACAGTTACCACCATCAATCAGCAACTTCCAGATCTCGAAGGGACAAATACCACCACAGCCGGAGAACTAGCGCGATCGATAATGGCGATCGATCGCGGTAAAATCGTCTCAGATCCCGCCCGCAGCCAGATCTTGAGCATGATGAGCAATACGTCACGGAATACCATGCTACCCAGAGGTTTAGGCGCAGGTGCAAAAATTGCTCACAAAACGGGTGATATCGGCTCGATTATCGCTGATGTCGGTCTGATCGAACTACCAACAGGTAAAAAATATATTGCCGCAGTGCTAGTCAAACGCCCCTATAATGACCCTGCTGGCCCCGAACTAGTTAGGCAAATGTCCAAAGTTGCCTACACATATTTTCAGCAACCCACACCTTAGGCTTTAGGCTTTAGGTTTTAGGTTTTAGGCTTTAGGTTTTAGATGTAGGGTGTGTTAGGCGAAAGCCGTAACGCACCAGCACTAACAAATTAGGCTTTAGAAGCCAACACCTCATCTTTACCATTCACCATCCACCATCCACCATCCACCATCCACCCTAACAAAATGCACTTATTAATTCCTGCCGCTGGGATGGGGAAACGGATGCTTCACGATCGCAACAAGCTACTAATTACCCTGTTCGGTCAACCATTACTCGCTTGGACACTAATCGCCGCCGAACAAGCTGCATCGATTAGCTGGATTGGGATTATCGGACAACCAGAAGATCGATCGGATCTCGATACCATCCTCGGCAACATATCTCTATCCAAACCCGTCCAATTTATCCAGGGTGGTAAGACTCGACAAGAATCGGTTTACAACGGGTTGCAAGGGTTGCCAGATAGCGCAGAGCGAGTATTAATTCATGATGGAGCCAGATGTCTGGCTACCCCAGATTTATTCGATCGATGTGCCGCTGCGATCGCTACCTGTCCCGGACTAATTGCGGCTATTTCCGTAAAAGATACAATTAAAATTGTAGATAATACAGGGATAATTGTAGACACACCCGACAGAGCCAATCTTTGGGCGGCTCAAACTCCTCAAGGCTTTGATGTCAAACTGCTCAAAGCCTGTCATGACAAAGGACGCGCTCTCGGCTGGGAAGTGACTGACGATGCCGCATTATTTGAAAAATGCAGTCTACCCGTCACCATCGTCCCAGGTGAAGAAACCAACCTCAAAATTACCACCCCAGTGGATCTCGCGATCGCGGAATTTATTCTCAGTAATAGAAAGGGTGTAAAGCCTCAAAGCCTAAAGCCTTCCTACCCCTAAAGCCTAAAGCCTAAAGCCTTCCTACCCCCTACCCCCTACCCCCTACCCCCTACCCC
>NZ_JBGSQZ010000015.1:0-2295 GCF_041737865.1 Chamaesiphon sp. | reverse complement strand
TGGATGCTCATGCTCTTTGAGTGCCTTTTGTAACTTCTCTTTTGTTTCGGAATTGAGAAAATTGAGGGCAGGCATTAGACTCAAGATCGTACAGGCGACTGCTATTATAGCATATGTGCTTTAGACGCCAAACAGCTTAGTTTACCATCGACTTTCACAATAAATGGATGTCGATCGGATTCAATCCAATAATAATCTAAGTATGGATAGCCAAAATAGCCATGTTCGTCGAGATCCGTATCTTCAAACTCTGACAGATCGTGTCTAAATAGTTCCATCATCCGTCGGATAATAGACTTGTCAGTAATTAGCGCGGGGATAACTTCGATCGACATTGATTTGATGTGAAAATTTATGGGGAGACTTTCTCCCCATTTTATAAAAGTAATTATTTCAAAAGTCCTTCGATATCCTTGGCGATATCCTTCGGATCGGTATTCGAGCCGTAGCGTTTGACGACATTGCCACTACCATCGACCAAAAACTTGGTAAAGTTCCATTTAATCGCCTCCGAACCAAAGATTCCTGGTGCGGCTTTTTCTAAATATTTAAACAGTGGGTGAGCATTGGCACCATTGACATCGACTTTCTCAAATAGTGGAAAAGACACCCCAAATCTGGTTTCGCAAAAAGACTGAATAGTTGCTGCATTCCCTGGTTCCTGTTGTCCAAATTGGTTGCAAGGAAAGCCCAACACTGCAAATCCTTTGCTGGCATATTTGTCGTACAACTCTTGCAAACCTTTGTATTGAGGCGTAAAACCACACGCGCTAGCGGTATTGACGACGAGCAAAACTTTGTCGCGATAAGTACTCATCTCGACGGGTTGACCTTCGATGCTGGTAGCCGAAAAGTCGTAAACTGTGGATGACATAAAGATGTTCTAGTTTGGTGGATACTAATCTATTTATTATTATTGAACTACTCGGAACTTGCTTGGTGTGATGAAGCGACTCTTGATTTTGGGTGGGACTGGGGATGCGGTAAAATTGGCAAGTCTAGTGATTCTCTTGCAGAGAGGCTTTGCCAACGATCTACCTGGATTGGTAGTGATTACCAGTCTGGCGGGGAGAACTAGTGCGCCAAAGAATCTAGTTGGTGATGTCCGAATTGGTGGCTTTGGTGGTGAGGCTGGTTTAGTAAGATATTTGCAAACCGAGCAAATCGATCTGCTAATTGATGCGACGCATCCGTTTGCTGCCCAAATATCTCAAAATGCGGCGAGTGCAGCGACTCATGTGGGGATGCCCAGATTGATGTTGATTCGCCCTGAGTGGAGAAGATCGCCTGAAGATAATTGGATTGAGGTTGAAAGTATTGAGGAGGCGGTGCAGGCGATTCCAGCTAGCGCAGAGCGAATCTTTGTGACGATCGGACGGCAACAACTCGCGCCCTTTGCAAGTTTGACAGCTAAATGGTGTTTGATGCGATCGATCGATCCTCCCGATCTGGGCATCCCATTACCACCAGGTAAGTTATTACTAGATCGTGGGCCATTTAATCTGGAGGGAGAACGCGAGTTGCTTAGAGAGTATCAGATTCAGGCGATCGTTAGTAAAAATAGTGGTGGTGATGCGACTTATGCCAAGATTATTGCGGCGCGAGAGTTGGGTTTACCTGTGGTGATGATACAACGTCCGATCGTGCCTGATGGAGAGATAGTGACAGATGTAGCGGGTGCAATAGAGTGGTTAATCGATCGACTTGAGTGAGTTGTGGGTAATTGTGTAATATGATGGCTGAAATTATTGCTAAAACCGATCGAATCGACAATCTGAATATAATTGAGCTGCGATCTTTTGGCGGCGGTGGGTGTACCTATTATTTAGTGGATCGATGCGGTCGCTCATAACGCATGATATTCAAAATTTTCATTAATTAGGGCTTGCTGAAGATCTCAGCAAGCCAATCACTGCAAGGATTTTGAGCCTTTTTTCAGAAATTAAGTGCAAGGTTTTGACGTTGAAAGGCTCAGAACCCTTGCACTCGATCGCTTGAATCTGGCGATCGAGTGAGAATATTTGCAACAAAACCATTTTTTAGCAAGGAGTTCAGGCTTTAGAACAGCATCAGGGACTAATTCGGGGTTGCTGATAAAACTCAAAACCCATATACAGAGAGAGATAGAAGCTGCAAAAAGTTACTCAGGTTTAATGAAATTGGCTAAAATCAACTAAAATTAGTGAAGACATCGACGTATCCGTACAAGCAATGTATAAAAAAGACGAGCAACGTAAAACTGAATCAGAAAACTTTGAACTGCCATTTGGAGGGAAGTTAGCAGAAGATAATAGA
>NZ_JBGSQZ010000233.1:0-13842 GCF_041737865.1 Chamaesiphon sp. | reverse complement strand
AGTCTCAAAAAATTCTGGAGACAGCCAATCGGTAATGCAACTATTACTTAATTCAGCTTCACTAGCCTCAGTTAGTCGCAGCAATTCCTGACGATCGTGCATCGCAAATCCCATCGATTTTACAGGCACTTTTGCCCGCCGCCGATCGACCAATCGCGCCATCGCATGTGACTTATACTTTTCGTTAAACTCGATCGTTTCATCGAATACCGATTTACCTGCTAGAGTCAATGAGGGAATCGACTTAAATAGATCCCAAGTGCATTCATAATTATCAGTCGTCAACATCCGTCCACCCCGCAGGGAGTAACCATCGGTTGGGTTCCCCGCTCCATCCAAACTGCCACCCATAATGGGCTTGGCTTCGAGGATCGTAATATTTTCGCCCGAAAATTCGCCGTCGCGAATCATAAAGGCTGCGGCGGCTAAAGAGCCAATTCCACCACCTAACAAGTACGCTTTAGATAAATTACTCATATCAATTAATTCCCTAAAAAATGTGGTTTAATCTCGAATTTAAATTTGATGAGTCGGGCGGATGATGATTTCATTGACATCCACATCCAGCGGTTGCTCGATCGCATAAGCAATCGCCCGTGCAATCGCATCAGCATCGATCGCGGTTTTTGCATAATACGCATTCGTGCTGGTGGCTGTGTCTCGATCGCTAATCGTGCTCGTCAACTCCGTCGCAATCGCTCCTGGTGAGATATTTGTCGAGCGAATCTCACCATTAGATTCTTTCCGCATTCCTTCAGAAATCGCTTTGACTGCAAACTTAGTCGCAGAGTAAACCGCTCCCGATGGAGATACAGTATGTCCGGCGACAGAGGATAAATTGATAATGTGACCGGATTTTTGCTGGCGCATCGTCGGTAACACCGCCGCAATCCCATACAGAACGCCCTTGATGTTGACATCAATCATCCGATCCCATTCGTCTACTTTGAGCGCGTCTAGGGGCGAAAGCGGCATCAATCCGGCGTTATTAATCAGTACGTCGATGCGACCATAAGTACTCAAAGTCTTTTGTGCCAAGGCTTCCACTTGGGCGCGAGCGGATACATCGGTGACTAGGTAGTCTGCCGTCCAGCCCGATCGTTCGATCGCCATCACCAATTCCTTCAGTCGATCTTCCCGACGAGCTGCCAGCATCAGTTTGGCTCCATTAGCCGCCAGTCGTTCGGCAGTTGCCGCACCCAGTCCACTACTGGCTCCAGTGATGATGACCACTTTGTTTTGAATCTCAGACATATTGACTCCTGTGCGCGATTCTCTCTCATGAGAGAGAATCATCAAAGTATGTGGGTTGTGAAATCTACTAAACTCAGTTCTTGAAATTGAGAGCGCGTCGTTGTCCTGACGGCAGCATCAGCATCCAAATTCCATCAAATAACAAATTGATGCCAATTAAATTACCAATCAACCAGGTTGCGCTCAATAACGAGCTAGACCAAATATAAATACCGAAAATAATGCCGATGATGCCACTGACTAGCATCCAGCCCCAATTAGGTACAGTCCGACGCATTTGGAAGGCGATCGACACTCGAATTATGCCTTGGACAAAAATAGTAATCCCCAAAACTAATGTATAGACTGTAAACACGCCTGAGAGCGGATATATCGCTACAAAAATTCCAGCGATCAAATACAAGCAACCTAGAATTAGTTTCCAAAATACTTGACCGATCTCCCACGATTGAAAGGCATAAAAGATCTGAATAATTCCAGCGAGGATGAATACCAATCCAACGAATAATGTTGAATTAAGAGCGGCAAACAACGGGAATATAACAGCAAAGATACCTAGCCCGATCGTCACAATTGCCAAGGGAATTAACCAGTTAGAGCTAATAAGTCTAGGTTTAGTTCTAGGTGTAGTAACGCTCATAGTTTACCTCTCGATTACTAAGGAGCAAAATAGTTTTTGGATCGAATTAGTAATGCTCGTTGGCATAGCTGCCGTGATGCGGCATCGCATTTAATAACGTGCCTGTATCACAATTCCCAAGGTGACGAATCCCATTAATAAAAAATGTCGGCGTGCTATATACACCACAATCCATACCAGTTTTGATATCATCCTGAATATGGCGCAAGTGATGTTGATTATTGAGATCGCGATCGAATAGATCGACATCTAATCCCAGCTTGCGGGCATAGTGAAATAAATTTGTCTCGCTTAAAGCAGATGGAATCTCGAACAAGGAGTAGTGCATTTGCCAAAACTGATTCTGAGCTGCTGCTGCCTCTGCCGCTTCTGCCGCTCTCATCGCTTGGAAGTGCAGATCGACGAGTGGAAAATGCCGAACGACATAACACAATCGCTCTCCAAGCTCATACTGAATCTCTCGCACAATATCAACAGCTTGGGCGCAATAGGCACATTGATAATCGACGTATTCAACTAAGACGATCGGCGCAGCGATCGACCCTTCTAGATGGTCGCGTTGTCCGACTGGCAGGACTAGATCTACAGCAGTATTTGTTGAAATCATTTGTTTGCCTATTCAATTAATTATTGTTTTGTCAGAAATCTATTGCTATGGTTCGACTGGTTGGAGTTTGACCAATGTTTTTGTCCCAGTTGCGTCACTAATCCAAACTGCCAGCATCCGTCCGCTTTCGCTTTGTCCGGTTAAGACTTCCGTTGGTGCATCGACGGTGTGAGCATAGGTGACTTCATCGCGACCGATTTCAATTACGAGATCGTTGCCCTTGCCAGGTCTGTCGTAAACCATCGCCATTAATGGCGCATTCTGAATCAATTCTTCATCACCGAGTTCGGGATTAATAATCTCTATTGAAATATGTCGTCCCCGATTACCATCAGAAAACTGGTCGAAGAATTCACCCCAGCGTTCCGGCGGAACGGATTTAGTTAGTTCGATTGTATTTAACATATAATTTCTGTTGTTATTGATGTATTCGTAATTTTCTAGCTAGTTCAGATTGTTGAATGTCTGTTGCGTAGTCAGGTCAGAGATGATCGCCTGCTGTGAAAGGTAGACTAAATGTAGATCGACCAGTAATTGTTTAGCATTTTCGATCTTAATATCTTGTATTTGGTGGCAAAAGATTGAATGAAAAAGTTGCTCTTCGACAGATAAACCATTCATTAATTTCCTCCTAAAACAGTAGATGTCAAACGATCGGGGTGTTTACTTAGAGTTGCTAGGATTGCTCATTTTATTGCGATCGGCATTACCTTGAACTTCATTCAATGCACCTTTAGAGCGTTCCTCGATCGTTTTTAATGATGTTGCTGGATCTTCAAGTGCTCGTTCAGTGTTCTGTTCGATCTTGTCTAGCTGGACTGTGCCATCGGTCGTATCGCTCTTAGCAACTGGAGGATAGCCACGTTTAATATTCTCGATTCGGACTGCTTTTGCTGAGGCATCCTTAGCTGATTCTCCGTTACAGCCGCTAGCAAAAAACATCACCGCAACAAGTAAAACAGACATGAACATCCGTACAGGGCGAATGTTGGATAGTAATGTCGAAATATGTTTCATCTTAAAAATCCTCGAAATTAATAAATAACAGTGGTATTCGATTGAAACAAATCAATTTGTCTCAACTCAAATTGATGAGAATTTAAAGCGTTATTGTGAACGCTCAAACCACTTCACGGTAAGTTGATTGTCCACAGAAAATACCCCTGGCGCAGCCCAAGCCGCGCGTTCGGCTTCCTCTCGTTCAGCCAAGTTCCGCACGTTGCCAGAGAGTTCCACATTGCTACCATTCGTCTCGACGCGGATCTTGTTAGCATCCACCACAGCACTGCGTTTGAACGCCGATTTAATCGCTCTTTCGACTGCCACTGGCTTTACCGTGGGTTCGCTCTGCATCTGGATTGGCTGCGCTAAGGAGAGTCGATTAGATACTCCTTTGACACCCAGCAGGTGCCGCACGACGTTTGCGGCAACGTTCTTTTGAAACCAGCTATCTACCTCGCCTTCTAAGGTAATTTCGCCAGCACGGACGGTGACTCGAACGGTTCCTGGTGGAATTAATGTCGCCCAATTGATTTGATTAGTCGCGGCGGCGGCGATGTCTCCATCAGTGCGGTGATAAGATGCTGGTAGCTGAATTTCGATGTCATCAGCGATCGCTTTTACCCCAGCAATCCGTTTAACCGCCTGTACTGCTTCCAATTTCTCGACATAGCTACTGACATAACCATTGAGTGTCACCGTACCATTTTTGACTAAGACACCGATGTCTGTGACTTTAACGATCGGCTCGTATTTAAGTTCGGCAATCACATCATCTTTTAGCTCCATGTCAGTCTTTTCAATCGCTCTTATCGTGTTATTCATGGTTAGTTATTAGTGGTAATTTTTGAGCGAAATTTAAGTTCATTAGCAAAGTTTAGTACCGTCAAGGCGATCGCTAGTCCCCAGCCAGTCATCGCAATTAGGGGCGTATTTACTTGCCGAATCGAGATCGCCACCAATGCCCAGACAATTACCAGCACATAGGCAGTGTCATGGCGTTGCATACTAACAACAGCCGCAATTACGCCTGCGATCGCCATCATCACCACCGTCCACACACTCGGCGCAATCCCCCAGCCGTCCCAGTTGAGGCTGTATAGTCCAATGGCAACGTTCACGATCGTGGCAACGCTAATCCAACCCAGATAGATCGAAATTGGCAGGTGAATAAACCAGCGTTCTTGCCGCGAAACGCGCTCCTCTCCCATCTTCAGGCGTTGGTACATCACCATCAGCGGTATTAAGATCCCCAACATCGCTAGATTGGATAATGGGAATAGACGGGCAAGAAAAAGATAGATCCAGGCGCATTGAGCGATACAGGCGATCGCCAGGAGATATCCACTGTGCTGTAACCGAGGATTTTCTCGCTGACTGGGTTGGAGTTGATAAATCCCAAAGGCAATCAAACCGATATAAATCAAGCCCCAAATCGCAAAGGCATAGTTAGCTGGAATAATCTGGACGGATGCAAATAAAGTATTGGAAAGATTGCCAACACTCACCCCATTGAGCGGAAAGACATTGGATAAAGTATTAATTACAATACTTCCCAACACGGCGGCAAGAGTCATTACCTGCCGCCTTAGATCTGGATCGGAACGTTGGTTAGAGAGTTTCATGGCTTGCCGTCATACCGCTTGGGATCTTTCTTTTGCTCCTTGGTTTCATCCAGTGGTGCTTTGGGCTTTTTGGCTTCTTTATTACCTTTTTTCTCTTTTGACATCACAGTTCTCCAATAAAATCTCGTTCCGTACCGATCCTATTCCCCAAAAAATGGCCACTTCACTTCGAGATGATTTGCTACTGAGAGTACTCCTGGTGCTGCCCAAGCAACTCGTTCGGCTTCCTCCCGCTCTTGATAGTTGCGAACGTCACCACGCAGGATCACCTTGTTTGCCGCAGTTTCTACTCGGATGTGTTTGGCATCTACCACGGCACTTCGTTTAAACGCCGATTGGATATTTGTTTCGAGTTCTGATGCATTGAGTTTGGGTGCGATCTCGATAAAATTAGATACTCCTTTGACACCTACTAAATGCTGCACGACTAGTCCGGCGGCATTTTTTTGATACCACCATTCCACATTCCCCTCCAAGGTAATCCAGCCGTCGCGGACTGTTGCCTGCACGATACCTGTGGGAATCGATGTGCCAATATCGATTTGATGTGCGGCGGCGGTGGCAATATCTCCATCCGTGCGCTGGAGCGAACCTGCTAGTTTGACTTCGATGTCATCGGCGATCGCGAGTACTCCCGCAACCCGTTTGACAGCGCGGACGGCTTCCCATTTCTCGCCATAGCTGGTGGCGTAGCCGTTGAGTGTCACCGTGCCATCTTTGACTAAGACACCGATATCTGTAACCTCTACGCTCGGCTCATATTTGAGTTCGGCAAGCACATCGATTTTCAGTGTTGCGTCAGTTTTTTTGGTAATAGTTTGCATGTTATTTATTTATTTGTTGTTATTTAAAAGTAGTAAGCGCAATTTCAGAAATTGCCCCGATTGAAAAATTACGATACTAGCAATCCCTCGCCTGGAGTCCAGACGAACTCTTCCCCGTCCCCAAAATAGCCGTCGAATTTTGTCACGAGCAGATCTCCTAGCACTTTAGTCTGGCAAGCCAGCCGCCGTTTGTTATCATTCACATGCGGATGAAGAAGCGTCGGTCGTGTTTCTGCTGCTGTCGGTACTGAAACCGATCCTTCCACTTGCACCAAGCAAGTGCCGCAGATGCCATGTCCGTGACAATTGAAGATTTTTGCTCCAGCATTGTAGAGATCGATATCTTGTGCGAGCAGAGCTTCGCGGAGGTTAGTACCTTCGTCAACCTCAAAAGTCTTACCTTCAGCGATGATTTTTGCCATGTTCGTGCTCCTGATTGGTGTGAGAGGGTGTCTGAAAATTCCGATTGTTAGTCTTCATCGCGAGACAAGACAGGCGGACTTTGGATCGCTAGCGGCGATTTCAACCGCTGTCTACTTTTGAGAAACCGATCGATCCGAGCAAAATTTAGCTACGAACTAGTGGCGTATCGACCAAATGTTCGGCGAGAAACCAGACCTGTGTTTCATTCGTCCGCAACACATCACTCGTTAATAAGTCACTCGTGCCTTCGTCATGATTGGCAGCACTGGCAATAATTCCTTCCCGAACTTCCCGCAAGATCGATTCATGAGCTTCTAGAAGGCGCGATAGCATGACTGGAACTTCTTCCACACCATTGGGAGGACGATCGATTATTGTTACTTCGGCGACATGGCGCGGATCGGCGATCGCGACACCGCCTAATGTCTGGACTCGTTCGCCGATCGTATCGATTAACTCCAGTTGTTCGCCTGCATGTTTGTCGAGTAACAGATGCAATTGATAAAAAGTGTTACCCCGCATCAACCAATGATGTTTTTTGTAGAGGCTGTAGAGAATCATGCTGTCTGCGAGAATTTGGTTGAGTTGTTCGCAGCTTTCCTCACGGGCAATACTGCCCAGTGCCAGTGGCAAATTCCGAAGTGTGCCAAACTGCTGAATTTCCCGCCCATGCTGGTGCAGAATAGGCTGACTGTTTTCTTTCCGATTACTTGAAGTTTGAATTTGCATTTGGAGTTTCCTTGCGTTTCAAGTTCTGTTCGATGGGGCAATTCTGAAGTAGGGACAAATCACATGAATTGCCCCTACCTCAGTTCCTATGCTGCTACCGACATGCTGATGCCATGACTGATTTTGTCGAGCATCTGCTTCGCTTGGGTGACATCCTCAGTGGTACCTGTTACCAAAATGATGAACTCGCCTGCTTGGATTTTGGTTTCGTACTTGAGCACCTCATTCTTGGGAATACCCAACCCGCCCAAAGCACCTGCCAAACCACCGATCGCGGCTGCACCAGTAGCACCTACCAAAGTTCCTTCCAACCACCCTGCCAATACGCCAGTAATCGGGCCAGCAATGACCAATGGAGCCATGCCAGGAATAAAGATTACGCCAGCACCAACTAAAATCCCAAACAAACCACCAAAAAAGGTACCCCAATAAACGCCGCCTGTGGCTCCGGCTGTGGCTGTATCTTGCCAGCTTAGAAATCCGCGTACATGCTCGTTTGTCTGGTAATCTTTGCCGACAATTGATAGTTTCTGCATATCGAAGCCTTGTCGTTGCAGCTCCCGTACTACTGTCTCAGCTTCAGTATGGGAGGGAAAATGCGCGACGATTGTATGTGTAAATGCCATTTTTTAATTTCCTCGTTCGTGAATTAAATATTTGAATTAGTTACCCAATTACTGCTCTAATGTTTTTTAGAATTTCCATTAGCAGCTTCAGCATCCATGCGCTTACAAATTGCCTCTAGGGTTGCCTCTTCCGCTTCTTCCATCATTGCCATCGCTACGGAAACCGATGTAGCCGCATAGTCTTCAGCTTGTTCGGCACGGTGTTCGAGTTTCTTGATTTCACGATTTGCTTTCCACTCATCGACGCTCGATTGCACATCAGCTTCTTTGTCCTCAAATTGAGTTTTGAGCTTGGCGCGGTAATCGTCAAATTCTTGTTTCTTCGCGGCTAGACTGGCTTTAGCTTTATTGAGTTGCGATTGAATGTCGTCTTGATTTTTTTTCGTCGCGGATTTGATACTTTTATTGAGCGATTTTGCCCGATCTTCAACTGCCTCTAAATTGTCATGAAGTTGACTTGTGAAGTTGTCGATTGCAGTACTCATGGTGTTTTAGCCAATTTGCTAAATTTACAAAACCTGTCATTAGCGTTGTCACCGAAGAAAAAAATATGCTATTAAGTTGCCACCTGACATCGAAGTTTTGCAGTCAAATACTCCGAAGATCGGGTGGCAAGCGAAATAAATTTTCGGTAAATTCATAATGCAGATTCATTAACTTTGATCCTAAGCTAAAGATGTGAGGATTTCGTGAGGAAAGTATTTTTATCGACTATTTTTGAAAGCATTTATCTTAATATTTAATTCGTTATTTAATGAATTTTAATTGCTACGCATAATCAAAATTATCTAATATGTCTATCTACATATCGACGGATTTTAAGTTGGTTTTTCAATATAACCCGAGTCAAAAGGGGTAGGTAAAAACTAAAGGCAATCAAAAAAAGCTCTCATCATATGGGAGCTTTTTTTGAAGCAGAATTTGAAATAATTAGATCGTAATCTATGCAAACGAAATCCGCTCCCGTTTACTTTCGACCGAGGAAATAGATTCCTGACTCATGCCAATTAATTTGGCGACTCGCACAGCAGAGGTAATCGCACCACCATGCAAACCATCACCAAGATAGGCTCCCGCATGATAAGTATGATTCTCGCCATTAGTCGCAACCACTTCATCGCGGTAGCGAAAAGATTCAGTGGTATACATCGGAGTGTGATGTGCTTGGGTATGAATGATTTGCTCTGGTGCAATTAATTCTTCTAGTTGGAATGACAGGAAATAATGCTGTGGGGATGAGATGCCACAAAGCTGATTGAGATAGCCGTTATAGCCCCAGCGGGTATCTGTCTGGAAGAAATCAAATTCTGAGGGTTTATGAATACCAAAACGGGCATACATAAAAGCATCCTTGTGAACTACGCTAGTTATGTGGTTAGCTTTCCAATCAGCAAACCGTTTAGTTTCCACAGCAGTTGGATCGGCGAGTAGTGCCATTACCTGGTCTGGTGGCGTAGCAAATACGACTCGATCGAACTCCTCAATTTGACCTGTAGACATCATAATTTTGACACCATCAGGACTTCGCAAAATCCGATCGATCTCCACACCCAGTACAATCTCCCCCTTAAATCGCTCCAGAATTTTTTCAATATAAGTATATACGCCACCTTTCACCCGTACCCAGTTAGTCGAAATATAAGCACGCAAAGTCGGAATCGCTAATTCCGCTGGAAAATCATCAATTAGCTCAAACGGAATTGAGTAACTATACATCACTAACAATTTCAACCAAGTATCACGAGTACCCGCATGTTTTAGATATGCTGATAAAGGGAGATCCGCTAGATTTTGGAGGTTAGCAAGTTGGATTCTCAACCATAAGCTAGCAGAACGCGCATAAAGGGTATCAAAACGTAGATGTTCGATAATCCGCTGAATACCTGAGAAGTTATTATTGGTTGTGACTGACGATAAAAAGCGATCGCCATTATTAAAAAACATCCCCGAACCAACATTCACAGGTTCTAGTTCAACATCTAATTCTTTCATTAATTCGATAAAATCTGTAAATGCCGTCGGAAACTCCAGTACGCCACATTCAAGAATTTCAGCGCAATCGGATTGATTCGGTTGAACATTTTTATTCAATGTCCGAATATGTCCACCTAACATCGGTTGTCGTTCAAATACGCTGACATGATGCCCTTGTTTATCGAGTAGATAGGCTGATACCATTCCACTCGCTCCACCACCAATTACTGCGATTTTCATGTGTTGACCTCTAAATTATTAATGTTATGTAATGCGAAAAATCCTCTCCTCGGAGGGGCTGGGTGAAAATCCCCCCTCGGAGCGAAAAGGTGCTTCACTTGGGGTTTACCCAAGTAAAGCACCTTTTCAAGACAGGGGTGCCCGTAGGGCGGGGTGGGTAGATCTCCGCACCAAATCAAACAAATTTGCCTCAGCCATCCCCCAAAACCGCATCCCCAGACAATCGTTGATACAATAACGCCCCCGTCCAAATTGTCGGTGCAAAACCTGGATAACCAGATGAAGCATTGCAGAAATAAAACCGCTCCAGTGAAGTTTCATGATTCAATCGCCCCAAACCCATATTGCGTGGAGTCAAAATCGAGCCATAGGAATTCCCTTCAGGACACCAGCAATATCGTTCGTTCGTAGTCGGACTACCTGTAATCTCAAACACCATGTGCTGCCGAAAATTCGGTGCATAATGTTTCTCTACCACATCGAGAATCGCATCTAAAATCTCTTGCTTTTTCTCTCTATAAGCCTTGGGATCGCTAGATCGTAATTGCTTGAAGTAAGCATAATTAGCAACAGTCAGAAATTCGACAATCTGACAATCTGGGGGACAATCTCGACTCGCATCTGTCAATAATGTCGGTGTGGTAATGGCAAAACTCGGATTAGAATAGTCATGGCGATCGTACATTTGGGTGAAAGCTTCATTGAGACTTTCATGCCCTGTATGGGAGACATTCCACTTGCCAAATCCATAGTCGCGCAAGTCGAGATCTTTAACTACGCAATAAACCATGTAGTTAGATGCCGAGTATTCATAGTCGAGTTTGCGGCGCACAGCTTGAGAAAACTTTTCTAACCCGATCGTTTTGGCAGCTCGTTGAGGATCGATATTGCAGATAACCGTATTACCCGTAAATTCTTCAGTTTGATGGGTCGTAAGATTCATTGCCTCAACTCCCGTCACCGTTTTATCTGTAAGTTTAAAATTTGTGACTTCATGGTTGAGTAGTACCTCTCCACCATGAGACTCGATAACTTTAACCAACGAATTAATTACAGATTCAAAATGCTGAGTCGGGTAAAATGCCCCTGCTTGATAACCTCTAAATAATGCCACCCAAGCAAAGAAAGAAAGTTGGTTTGGCGGCAGTAAAAAGTCCAGCCATTGCAGGGCTAATAAGGTCTGTGCAGCTTGGGGAAGCTGGAATTTGTCAAATACATCCTGAAGGGTACTGTTGAGGTTCCAGACTGTACTCCAGACCTCACTGGGATGTTTGAGTAGTTCGATCGGTTTCAGTGGCGGTGCAACTATTTTCAAGCCTGCACCAGTTTTTTCGACTTCATTCACAAATTGACGAATGCTATTGGCATGGTCGGGAAACAGCGCAGACAATCGATCGATTAATACTGCTGGATCTGAAGGAATATCCATTTTATGACCGGGCATTCGCATGTGGTCGAAACCATCAGGATCGTACCGTTCAAAGGTTACTTCCTTATCCAATCCTAATTTTTTAAGTACCCGATTCACTGTTTGCCCTTCACCGCAGTCCCAAACGTAGTGAAATTGAGCGTTAAACGTGTACTTTTTCGCCATTGTAAACGTGTGCCCAAATCCACCTGGGTGCTCGTGAGCTTCGAGAATTTGCACGGTTTTACCAGCGTTTGCCATCAGCGCACCGAAGGTCAAAGCTGATAAACCACTGCCAATAATTAGGTAATCTGGTTGCATATAATAGTGCCTCGCATCATCAACATTAGTTATTTTTCGATAGTTCGATTAAAAACAGACTTTTTGGATTGTTAGTAATACTCTTCTAAATCTTCAAACCATTTTGCTCTAGCTTTTTGACAGTAATCCATACAATCAACCGATTGCTCAGTCAGTACGGTTACCGGATGGAGGGCACATTGCAGAAAGTGATTATCATTAAAATATCGACAGCGATAACATGTCACAGTAGAAGGCAGCTTGACTCTAAATGAATGCTGCTTGCGATTAAAAATGCAAGCATAAATTAACACGCCGATTGTCGAGAGTATTATCAAACTAAAGATAACTCCCCATGTGACAGGCTGCGCCAGGGGAGAAGCTGTATCCAGACGCTCCATCCTTCGCTGGCTGGGCAGAAGTGAATTAGATGTCTCGATGACGTTAGCGGACTTGTACTGAGCGGCTGGCACTGAGCGGCTTGTACTGAGCGTAGCCTCTCCGTCAGGAGAAGTAAGCCAAAGTGAGTCGAAGGAGCCTTTGGACATGAGTATCGATCTAGCTGGCATTTGCGTTCCCTCTCGAACCTAAAATTTATCGATGACTGCTGACACCATCAGTCGTGCGTCCACTCATTTCTCCCGATTCGTTGGCGGAGCCTGTCCGTAAAGGCTTTGCCAACAATTCAAGATCTCAACACTTCCAGCAATGCCCGAAGTTGGGCGATTTCCTGCGCTAGATCTAGCACCATCGTCGCGCCGATGAGATTTAGTCCTAAATCCTGGCGCAACCGTTGGAGTTGAGCGATGCGTCCAATTTCTCGCGATCGCAGCATCGAGCCGACAGGTTCGATCGATCCGACTTCGACGAATTGCTCGATCGTAATTGTGGAAGTTCCGGTCATTAAAGCGGCATATTCAAATGTGTATAGTCGATCTTCATCTGAACAAACAACCATACTAGAACTGCTAACCTCGGTCATAATGTCACCGCCTCTATTGCCAATCGTGGGTTGAAATTGCTATGAGATTGAATCTTTTCATAACAATCTTGTTCTATTTCACTCAACTCCTGGGGTGAGACAATCTGAATTTTGACAATCAGATCGGTTCGCACACCTTTTGGTAAGATCCAGCCCTTACCGCGCAGCCGTAGCGATTGCCCAGAACGCGCTCCCTTAGCAACCGTCATCGTTACCACACCATCGGGAGTGGGTACTCGAATTTGGGCACCTAAAACGGCTTCATCTGGACGCAGGGGGACTTCGCAGGTGAGATTGTCGCCTGCGAATTGAAAGAATGGATGGGGTGATAGTTCGATCGTCAGGTATAAATCGCCACGTTGTTGGGAAAAAGGACTGGGGCGACCTTTGCCTTTGATACGAATCCGACTGCCCGATTTAGCCCCTGGCGGGATGCGAACGTTCACAGTGTCATCGTCTAGCTGTAATCGCTTTTGCACGCCATGAAAGGCTTCTGAGAAGGAAAGGGCGATCGCAGCTTCAGTATCGGGGGCTGGGGCTTGGCTCCGAAATCCCCCAAAATCCTCAGCCTGACGATAATTAGTGCGTCCAGCTTTGGCTCTACCGCCCATGATGTCTTGGATGAAATCATCAAAGTTGGCGTAGCCATTGAAGTCACTATCGCTGAATCCGGCTGAATTAGGGCTGGTCGATCGAGGTGGAACTCCAGCCGCTCCTTGCTTCCAGTGCTGTCCAAATTCGTCGTATTTAGCGCGAGTTTCAGGATTTGAGATCACCTCGTTGGCTTCATTAATGTCTTTGAATTTCCCCTCGGCGGCGGGATTGCCAGGATTGACATCGGGATGATGTTTGCGGGCAAGTTTGCGATATGCCCGCTTGATTTCTTCGGGAGTTGCGGTTTTGCTAACTCCCAGAATGGCGTAGTAGTCTTTAAAGTCGGTGGCGGTGGGCATGAATAGATCTCGCTTCAATGTGTTTGGGCAAGAGGTCTAAATTAACTGTCTAAATCTGATTCTTCTTCTTCAATCGCAACATCATTAGTCAGTGATAATTGATTCATCATTCATGGTTAGTACCTCTTAAATTTAGGTTCAAAAATTAATTGTGTAGTGTAGTCGCTTGTGGGTACCCGACTGAGCTAGGGTACCCACGAGGGGCACCGCTACAGATTCTTAGCTGACAAAATCAGCATCAACGACATCTTCACTGCC
>NZ_JBGSQZ010000003.1:0-6282 GCF_041737865.1 Chamaesiphon sp. | reverse complement strand
CCATTGCTTGTTTAGTAAGTTTGACCCCAGTTTTATAGATTTCGGCAACAAATTTGACTACAGGATTTCCCCCCTTCCATGTCATTGTTCGTGCGAAGTTTAATACCGTATCAATCTCATCTAAAATACTCCCATTCCAATGATTTTCAAGAATTCCCCAAGTTCTTTCGATTGGATTATATTTACTATGATAAGGTGGGTAGTAAGCCAGTCGGATGTTTACACGATGCCTCTGAGCAAATTCAACAATTCGGTTCATGAACTGAGTACGACGAGAATGATTTTCTGGCCCATTATCCTGATTAAGTAATAATGTCTTGACTTGAGGGAAACGTTTGCGATGTTCTACCCACCAATCCTCTAGCACATCAACCATGAAGTCACTGGTCACTTTTGAGGTTGTGAAATAGTAAAATAGCTCATCTAATTCTGGTAGAAAAATACCATATGGTGTGACTTTTGCCTTTGGCTTAAAATCGTGGTCGTTACCTTCTGCCTCCGCACGAGTTTTCCCTCCTCTGGAAAAGTCCCCAACCTTTACTGTTGCTTTCGCATCTAGTGATAACCTTAATATTGTCATTTTATCTTTTGATTGTTTGTTGACGATCTCTAATTGCTCGAAAATAGGATCGGTCATTTCGACTTTTTTAGCGGTTTTGTTTTCCCAACTTTGCTTGGATAATATCCTAACTTGTTCATTCGAGTCCGAATTGTTTCTTCGCTGGGTAATTCCTCTGTACTGTATCCTTTTTGAGCGATCAGTTGACGGCGAACTTCCGCCGTACTGACCCGAGTGTATAAACGATTTGTCTTAAACTTTGGATCTGTTTGGCTTTGACTATCTACTATATTTTTAATGTCAAGTAGCAAGTTCGGTAAACGATCTTCTGTTGACCTTCTTCCTCGCAACTCAAATGCGTCAATACAGACGATTCCACTCTCTAATTCTCGTTTTCCCTTCCTAATTAGGTCTCGGTGCCAACCCAGTTCTTTTTCTGCTAATCGTTGCCCTCCTCTTCCTAATTCCTCCACCGTTTGCGCCATGAACCTACGACGCTCATGACCTTTGAGCCGTTCTGCTGTCTCTTTCAATAATGCTTTGAGTCCCCCTGTTAGTTCCAACATTGCTCAGATCTCCTTTCGGTATATATTCTTAGTCTATCTTACTCTCTCGGAACTATTTATTTCTTGGAAGTCCCAAAGGTGGGATACTGAGGGCTATTTTAGCCATGACCTCAGGTACGCGACAAGAACGGTTGAAGTTGAGCAATTTTGTGTATACTAGTATGGGGACACTATTCTTTCTACCAAGTAGCCATGTCAGATCTCGATCGCGGCATCATGAAATTTAAAGGGGCGGACACGCCAGCAGCCATCGCCATCTCTTCGACGCTGGTACTCGGCGGCATCATCTTCCTCGTCATCTGGGCACTGCGACACGCTTACGCAGTGTAGAGGTTGATATTTTGTAGCTAAGATCTCAGCGGTTAGAAATCGCCGACATCTCCACAGGTTAATGTACCTGTAGGTGAGTTTACAGTATTCAAAAACAAAATAATTTTGCCCGCTAAAATGGAGGACTACACATCAAACTACTGGTAGGGGTAACTCATAAATTGCCTCTACCAGTAGTTTGCCAGTAATGTCCGATCGTCTGAGATTAAATGCCAATTCATACTTTACCGATCGATGTCATTCACCTGATTGCTGCGGGAGAAGTCATCGACTCTCTGGGAGCAGTGGTGCGCGAACTGTGTGAAAATGCGATCGATGCTGGTGCGTCCAGAGTTACAGTATCATTGTTTCCCGATCGCTGGCGAATTCGGGTCGCTGACAATGGCAGTGGGATCGAACTTGCGGATCTTCAGCAAGCAGCAACGGCACATAGTACGAGCAAAATTGACGATCGCGAGGATCTATTTCACATTACTAGTTTGGGCTTTCGCGGGGAAGCTCTCCATAGTCTGGCGCAACTTGCCAAGCTGGAAATCTATAGTCGTCCCCGCCAGAGCAGCGATGGCTGGCATCTAGTCTACAACCATCAGGGCGAAGTCGTCCGCCAACAGGAAGTCGCGATCGCTCCTGGTACCGCCATTGATGTCGAAGATCTATTTGGTGAATGGGCAGCCAGACGGGAAGGTTTGCCCAATCTCAACTGTCAACTTCGCCAAGTCCAGATGGCAATCTACCATCTAGCTCTGTGTCATCCCCAGATTAGTTGGACAGTAGAACAACAGCATCGTCCGTGGTTTCAGATTATCGGCAGCAACACCACCCAGCAAATTATCCCCCAATTGTTGCCCAAAGTGCGGGAGGAGGATCTTCAGTATGTTGAGCTGAAGATTGCGCCGAGAGGGGGAGAGGGGGACGGGGGGATGAGGAGACGGAGGTCTGATCGAGACGATCGTTTTCGCTATTCAACCAGTCAAACCACCGCTGTAGACGAATCCAAAATTCAGTTGACTCTAGGACTGCCCGATCGGTGTCACCGTCATCGATTAGACTGGGTAAAGGTTGCTGTTAACGGTCGGATTGTCAGGGCACCGGAATTGGAACAGGCGATCGTCAGTGGATTGGCACGCACATTGCCACGCGATCGTTATCCTGTCTGCTTTCTCCACCTTCAGGTGCCGCCGCACTACATCGATTGGAATCGTCACCCAGCCAAAGTAGAGATCTACCTCCAACAGGTAGAATTTTGGCAAGCACAGGTAGCTAGAGCCATCGACTTGGCTCTGAATCTTCAGTCGGAAGATAGCGATGCTACTCAAACTAGCCGGATCGGTAAATTACTCGCAGTCGCCGAACAGCAAGGAGCATATCATATTCCGCAGCGATCGATCGTCAGTGATGGTGATGGATTGGGCTTACTCGAACTTCGCGCCGTCGGACAAGTTCTCAATACCTATATCATTGCCGAACATGCCGATGGACTGTGGTTGGTAGAACAACATATCGCTCACGAGCGAGTGCTGTACGAGCAAATAGCTAGTGCTTGGCAGCTTTTACCACTCGAACCGCCAATTATACTCTCACACCTGTCAGAGCGGCAAGTAGAGCAATTACAGCAAATATCGATCGCGATCGATCCCTTCGGTGAAGGCTTATGGGCGATTCGGACGGCTCCAGCACCGCTATTGATGCGGGAAGATATCGCAGCAGCAATTACCGAACTCAGTCTCGGAGGTGATTTGCAAGCCGCTCAAGTCGCCGTCGCCTGTCGCTGCGCGATTCGCAATGGTACCGCGTTAAGTTTAGCAGAGATGCAAAGTTTACTCGATCGCTGGCAGCGCACCCGCAATCCGCGTACCTGTCCACATGGTAGACCGATTTATCTATCATTTAAGGAAAGTAGTCTGGCGCGCTCGTTCCGCCGTCATTGGGTAATTGGTAAAAGTCACGGTATTTAGTCGAACCCTGGGACAGATTCCCGACTTCTCAAAGAAGTCGGGGATCTAGGGTATCTTAGGAACAAACTAATTCCAGATGTATCAAATCACCTACATTCATTTTGGGCGATCTTATGAGTTCCAAGCAACCGCCGTCAGAACCGATAGTAACTAAAGTCGAAAATCCCTGGATCGAAACCCTCCAAACATTGGGATTGAGTGCTCTATTTGCGTTTGGAATTCGGGCGACTGTGGCGGAGTGTTCTTATATTCCGTCTGCTTCGATGCTACCCACATTGCAAATTAACGACCGATTGACGATCGACAAAATCAGTTATCGGTTTGCTAATCCCGTGCGTGGCGATATTGTCGTCTTCAACCCTACGACTCAAATGGCAAAAGAAGTAGATGCTCAAGGGAACCAAAAATTTAAGGATTATTTTATCAAGCGTGTCATCGGTTTACCAGGCGATCGAATTGAAGTCAAAGAGGGTAAAGTTTATATCAATGGAAAAGTTATCTCCGAAAAGTATCTCGGTGAAGCTCCCGACTACAATTGGAGCAGTACAGCATTAACTCCAGATGGAATCGTCCCTGAAGGTCACTATCGGGAGCATCCCACTTTTTATTACTCGCTCATCACATCGCTAGCGCGATTCTAGCGCACAATCAGCCACTACTTAAAGAGGTGGCACAAGTGTTATTAGAACGGGAAATTCTCGATTGTCAGAAATCACATGATTATCTCGATCGAGTAAATGTCCCACCACTATTAACTACCTGGCTACAAACTGATGAGAGCATAGCGAGATTAAATTGTTATCGATAGCGATCGCATTGTCAGTGGCTATCGATCGGGTAAAATAATGATAAATAGCTTATGAAATTATTATCAAATTGGGGCATCACAACTAGTTGGTGGCGAGGTACTCGTGGTGAGTACTGGGTAATTGCTCAGGGTCTTTTATTACTTGTCTTTGCTCTAATCCCGCCGAATACACCTAGTTTTATTGATTTTTGTTTGTCTGTTTGGGTGTATACAAGTTTGATTTTTACTGCCATCTTCAGTATTTTAGCAGCAGTTTTTCTGGGTCGATCGCTGTTCGATTTGGGGCAAAATCTTATGCCATTACCGCACCCTAGAGATGAAGGACAATTAGTGAAAACTGGTATTTATGGACTTGTTAGACATCCGATGTATAGTGGCGTGATTTATCTTGCTTTAGCCTATGCGAGTTGGCAGATGAGTTGGGTGCATCTGGTGGGTTCGATCGTTTTGTTTGTGTTTTTTGATGCTAAGTCGAAAAAGGAAGAAGTTTGGCTGATAGAAAAGTTTTCAGATTATGCAAGCTACTCTAATTCTGTAAAAAAGTTGATTCCTTGGATTTATTAGTTGTAAAACTTGATAAGAGCGGTCTCGGATTTAGCTAAAATAGCCCGACGCGCTAAACAGGTAAAAGTAAATTTGAAATGCTTACTAGCAAAGAGTTTTATCGATCGATACTAATCGATACCGATCGTGCAAAAACATATCTCATAGTTTAAATTCCCACCTTAACAACCCAATAATTAATAATTGATTTAAGCGATTCAAGAATTTAACTATTCCTCATATCTGCGATACCCCGTTACCAATCGATCGCCATTGTTCAATACATGGATCTCGATTTGGTCACTTGCCCAGGTAATTTGGTCTTGTAATTGAGGATTGAAAATATGCAGCCGCTGATTACTATACTTTGCACGGTCATAATTTGAGGTTAGGGTGTGGGGTGTGTGGTGCAGGTGCTAGGCGATTGGGCAAAGCCCACGCTTCGCGAACGAACTATGAGATGGGAGCTTCTAATTGGTAACTGTTCATGAGGTAATCAGAGAATGCAGGTTTCAAGCGATCTCAAGACATTATTTGGTGCTTATTAGCCATTTTTCCGCCTCAGTGATGGCTCAAACCCATTGACTTCGTACCCCCCTTGAACAGTTACCCTGCGTAACATCTGTTTGGGTCTACCTCCATCCTAGAGATCCCCATCAGAATCGCAAGATGGTTACATTTTCCCCCCATAGTTACCAACAGTAAAAGATTGGGTGAAGATCGAGTGTTGAGGCTATTCTAAAGAAATACAGCGGTTTGTAAGCATGTAGGGGACACTTTAAATATTGAACCTAATCTCTAAAAAAGCTTTGAAGAATAGCTGTCCTGCACCAACCTGCAAACCGCTGTAATTAAGCTCGATCTAATCGATCCTAAAGTTTAGGTGAGAGATGCCATCAATTCGACAACAGGTAAGATTTTTGCCACAGGTTTTACCGCACCACCGAAAAACATTAACCCCCGTTCGATATCGCCTTGGGCGGCTTTATTGAGAGCCTGAAGGAGACAGTAGGTGATTTTTTTGTCTCGACATAGACAGGAATCTAAGCAGTTGGCAATACAACGTTTTTCGAGGGTGGGTGAATTTTTCAATACATCCTCAGTAAATTGATTGCCCATTGCGCGGGCGGGTTTGCCGACTGGACTGGGGACTGTGACTAGATTTTGGACATAAGCCTGAAGGTGAAATTCCTTGTACTGTCGAGCGGCATCACATTCTGCTGTGGTAATAAATCTGGTGCCAATTTGTACGCCAGCGGCTCCAATTGCTAACATGCGATCGATATCCGATCGATCCCAAATTCCACCTGTGACCTGATTGACGGACAAAAGTTTTTTTAAGCCCAGACATGTGTGTGCGCCTTAAATTCAATTCGGTATTTTTTTTTGCAGATATTGTGAATGAGAAGCCTTGACGGGATCTCGGTCAATATTAGTAGTAAAAGAGACAGAACAAAGTAAATTCCAGCCATTACTCATCGCCCTTTTAACCCAACTCCAACCAATCTTGAGATAACTAGA
>NZ_JBGSQZ010000218.1:0-18534 GCF_041737865.1 Chamaesiphon sp. | reverse complement strand
GAGATTGCCATTGAAGCTGAGGATTGGAAACCTTTTGCACTGATGAGCGTGGCGTTGTTGGCGGAATTTTTACGAGACTGTGCTAGTCATGTCAATCTCAAACGCTTCTTGTCTTCTCCACGAGGAGCGAAAAAGCCGACTCACAAGAAGAAGTATGACCCCAAACGTCCGCATGTTGCTACTTTTCGGCTTCTCACTACTTAGTAGTTTAACTGTCACCTTAACAGGGGTACCCTTAACCCCACTACTAGTAGCAGTAGGAACGATGTATCGCTGCACGAACATAAATAAGACTAAGACAGGCGCGATCGAGATCGGCGAGTCCTTCGGCTATGATGATAAGTAGATCGCTATCCACTAAAGTATGCGTTTCCCCCGTTCCTGGTCGATCGCCATTGGCGGAATTTCGATCGCAATTTTGGCATTGTGGTTGATTAATTCCCTCTATGCCCTCTATGTCCAAGTTAGTTTGACGACACCGTGGTTGGCAACACCCATTCTGATTGGGATCTTGTTGCTAATTGGGTTGGCGATCGCCGCAATCGTTTATTACGTCGGTATATTTCAAGGCTGGTGGGGAAAATCACGCACCAAACCCCAGCAATTGCCCAAAGTTCCTGTCGAAAAAACTGCCGCCGCCACTGCAAATCTTCAGGCGATCGATCGCCAACTTCAGCAAATCCAAGATGAAGTTACTCGTCAAGCCTTAATCGATAAATCGCGAGAAATCGCTGACAATTTGGCGCGGGGACAAATTAGAGTAGTCGTATTTGGGACGGGTTCGGCAGGGAAAACTTCGTTAATAAATGCGATTATCGGTCGAATTGTCGGGGAAGTTGGCGCACCGATGGGGACAACGACCAGGGGGGAAACGTATACGCTCGAATTAAAAGGTTTGGATCGCCAAATTTTACTAACTGATACTCCAGGCATTTTAGAAGCTGGTATCGCTGGTACTCAACGGGAAGCGATCGCCAGAGAGCTGGCAACATCTGCGGATCTGTTATTATTTGTCGTAGACAATGACCTAAGATCGTCAGAATATATCCCCCTGATGGGACTAGCCGAAATCGGCAAGCGATCGCTCCTCATCTTTAATAAAACGGATCTCTATACACCGATCGATCGCTTGGAGATCGTCACCAAACTACAGCAGCGGGTTCAGAGCGAAATTGAACCTCAAGATGTGATCGCGATCGCCGCAAACCCGCAGCCAGTTCGACTAGAATCAGGTGAAATATTTACTCCCGACCCTGATATTTTCCCCCTGATCCGCCGTCTAGCTGCCGTGCTCAGGGCCGAAGGTGAAGATTTGATCGCCGACAACATTTTGCTCCAATCCCAGCGGCTAGGAGCCGAAGCGCGGGAGCTAATCGACGCCCAACGCCGCCGTCAAGCCGATCGCATCGTCAATCGATATCAATGGATCGGTGCGGGAGTCGTCACAGTTACGCCCTTACCAGTGGTAGATTTCCTCGCGACAGCCGCAATTAATACCCAGATGATTATGGAGATTGGGAAGATTTATGGTTGCGATCTAAATAAAGATACAGCGCAAGAATTAGCACTCTCCCTCGGTAAAACTTTAACTAGTCTGGGCATCGTCAAAGGTGCAATTCAACTGTTATCCACGGCTTTAACCGTCAATGTGACTACCTACGCGCTAGGTAAAGGGGTTCAAGGCATTACTGCTGCTTATTTGACGAGGATTGCTGGGCGCAGCTTTATCGAATACTTCCGTCAGGATCGATCGTGGGGCGATGGTGGGATGGCTGAAGCAGTACAACAGCAATTTCAGCTAAATCGTAAAGATGAGTTTCTTAAAGCCTTTGTACAGCAAGCGATCGACAAGATTTCGATCGGGCGGGAATAGGGGTGGATGGTGGATGGTGAATGGTGAATGGTGAATGGTGGATGGTGGATGGTGGATCGTCTCTCGATCGGGGTAGTTGGACATACCGATCTTCACTCCTGACTGTGATTTTAAAACAAAACCCACCCATACCTGCCAGCAATTTATAAGCATAAAAAAGGGAGAGAATCATAATTCTCTCCCTGTTTATTTTGACCTTGGCTGTTGTCATTGCCTCGATCTTTGAGTTTTTGTCTGAGCATTTGAGTGCGTTTCTTGAGTTGCCGTTGACGTGCCGAACCGCCTTTACCCTTGTCATTTCTCCCTTCTTTGCGGGGTGATTCCCACCGCTTGAGTCGCTGCGCCATATGTTTTATGAATGCTTATCCTTCCTATTCTAGCAAGACAGTCATTCGATCGCAACACCCCCCAACAACCTCTCTGTGTTCTCCCCTCACTCCGCGATCTCTGCGCCAACCCCCATCGCCAATCCTGCCAGATATCCAGTCGTCCAAGCACTCTGAAAATTGAACCCGCCTGTCACCCCATCGATATCGAGAATTTCTCCAGCAAAATACAACCCCTGACAGATTTTGCTTTCCATCGTTTGAAAGTTCACCGACTTGAGATCGACACCGCCACAGGTGACAAATTCTTCCTTAAATATCCCTTTACCAGTAATCTGATATTCACCACGATTTAATTCTTGAATTAAGCGATCGAGTGTCTTATTTGCCAACCCCGCCCATCTGTCGCCAGCGGTAATCCCGATATAACTAGTCAGCGATTCCCACAAGCGATGGGGAAGGGGCACGGGGCAACTATTTTGAATAGTTTTCTGAGGTAACTGGGACTTGACAGCCAAAATTAGTTCGCGCAATTTGTCGATCCGATAATCTGGCAACCAATCGATCGTCATTGGTACATGATATCGGGATTCTGCAATAAACCGCGCCCCCCAAGCAGATAATTTTAGTACGGCTGGGCCACTCACACCCCAATGAGTGACTAATAAGGCACCTGTTTGGGTGAGAGGATGTTTACCAGTGGTAGCTAACTTGACTGTGGCAGATCTAACACTGACTCCTGCTAAATTTGCCAAGCGCGGATCGGGGATATTAAATGTAAACAGTGATGGGACTGGAGTAGAAATCGGATGCCCTAATTGTTGCGCCCACTTATAGGCACTGGGATTGCTACCTGTCGCTAATAAGACTCGATCGGCTGTTAAGACTTGCCCAGATTTAAGGCTGACAGTCCATCCTGATGGCTGCTGGGGGCTAATTTCGGCTACGGCTTCTCCCGTCCGGATTTTGACTCCAGCCGCCGCCGCAGCGTCCAATAAGCACCTGACGATCGTTTCTGAGTCATCGGTAGTCGGAAACATCCGCCCATCGGCTTCGGTTTTGAGTTTGATACCGCGATCGGCATACCAAGCTACTGTATCCTGTGGTTGGAATCGAGAAAAAGCACCCCGCAGAGCCTTATTGCCACGGGGATAATACTGGACTAACTGGTGGGGATCGAAACAGGCGTGAGTCACGTTACACCGACCGCCACCGGAGATTTTGACCTTGCCGAGGGGATATTTGCCAGCTTCGAGCAGGGTGACTCGAGTATGAGGATGAGTTTGGGCACAGGTAATGGCGGCGAAAAAACCCGCCGCACCGCCGCCGATAACAATAATTTGGGACACAGGTAAACAGTTGAGAGTTGAGAGTTGATAGTTAAAGGTTGACAGTTAAGTTTTTCGGCTGTTACGCGCCGTGAGCGCGAGGATCGTCATTGACACCGTTACTAGGAACTGTTTTGGGTGTAAATTTGGAAACCTCACCTTTGGAGGCGGTGTCGGATAGAGCTGTTCCTGCGATCAGATCTGTTAATTTAGATTCTAAGATCTGCCGAGGTTGTTCGCCGATCGCTTCAGCGAGGACTTTTCCTTTATTATCAAAGAAGACAAAATGGGGAATCCCATCGACGCGGTATTTGGTGACTTCTGGCAGCCATTTGGTATTATCGACATTGAGCATCGAAAAATTGACTCGATCGCCAAATTGTGACTTGACTGCGGCTAAATCTGGAGCCATTGCTTGACAACTGGTACACCAATTGGCATAAAATTCCATCAGGGTCGGTTTACCATTAGTCAGGGCAATATCGATCGGTTGGGCGTGAGTGGCTTGAAATTCTAAGGTAGAAGTAGAGTCTTGAGCGCGAATACTCAGTACGAGTGCAACTACCAATACAATCGCGATCGTCACGATCGCAAAGTTACGCATCCGCTGTGGAGAAGAAGTAGATTGCATGAAATAAATTATAAATTTGATAATAGTCTGTAAGCTAAATATATCGTGCAGTTTGCGATTGATGTAAAACCCGCTCGAATAGTTTTGAGATCGGCGGGTGTTAAACTGTACTGGGCGGGGGACCCGCCCACACAACTATCAACTGTCAACTATTCAAAGATGTTGTCAATCCCGACTTTCCCCGAAACCAACCATGAGATCTTACAATCGTTAGCTAGTTATAGCGATCGAGAGTTAGTCAGTCTACATCAGTTACATCCCGAACAAGGCAAATTTTTCACGGCGTTGTTTTGTCGCTATGGATCGATCGTTCATAGCGTCGTGCAACATGCCGCCCCGTCTCAACTCCAGGCTGATTATCTGTTTGCGATCGCTTGGCGGCAGATTTTTGGCGAACTGGGGCGAGTGAAATTATCATTAGATCCCGAAGCCACCAATTGGCAAAACTGGCTGATGGATATTACTGGTAGTACCATCGCTCAGATCGAAGTGCCCCCACCAGCGCAGATCCGTTATACTCTCAACGCAGCACCACCTCCATTATGGTGTTATCTCGAACGAGGACTCGATCGACTTTCACCCTTAGCTCGGCTCGTGGTGGTGATGACTCAAAGCCTCAAGTGGAACGAACAACGGATTTCGGCCTATCTTCAAGGTGAAGGACAAAAAATTCCGGTTGAGAGTATTCCCGACTATCTTACTGAAGGCTATCAGCAATTAGAGGCTGCTGTACCTCAAGATATTCGGGATATTTATCTAGGTGTCGCGGGTGAAAATTCTGAGCTTTGAATCGAGTTCGAGACAGCCAATCAAGACAGGGTAAGGGGCAAAGGATAGATATAGCAGTTGCTCACCAGCGGTTAAGACACTTGAGATTTTAGTCCGCGTTCGCGAAGCGTCTCGTAGAGAAGGCGGACTTTGCAACACTAGCAGCGATTTGCGGAAAGTGCGGGAACAGGGCGCGACGTTTTGGGGGGAAGCTTCCCCGTAGAGCTTCGCTTGTTTCCCAACTGGGCTATCAGTATTATATTAGAGAGCATCAATTTCTATTACCGATCGCTAGATCGATCGGTCAACTACTGGCAAATATTCACAGTCAAACATTTCAACAGACAGAATATCACCAATTTTGTCGCGATCGTCAAGACAATTCAGATACTACTATGATGATTGAGGGATGCGCTAATGATATTATTCGTCGCCTAGCTTGAATCACACCTCAAATCTTTGGAGTGATGCCGCCAGAATGTCTACAATTTTTCAAGCTTTATCAACGTTTTACTAGTTTATCACAAGCGATCGCCGATCTCGATCGGGCGATCGCTCCTAGTTGTCTAGTTCATAACGATCTAAAAATTAATAATATTCTGCTCGATCTAAATTGGGAGCAAACCGGATCGTCAGTAATTCGGTTAATTGATTGGGAATGTGCTGATTAGGGCGATCCAGCTTTCGATCTGGGCTGTATATTCGGTAGTTATTTAGAGATTTGGTTAGATGGATTGTTTATCGGTAATACCCTCAGTATTAATGAGTCATTACAATTAGCAACTACTCCCCTAGAGTTGCTCCAACCATCTCTATTTACTCTGATTCAGTCAAACCTGGAGAGCTTTACAGCTATTGTTACCGCTCGTCCAGATTATCTCGATCGCGCGATCCAATTTGCTGGTTTAGCTCTGATTCAACGAGTTGAAATTACTATTGATGAAGAGCGTATTTTTGGCAATCGTGGTATTGTCATGCTCCAAGTAGCCAAACAATTACTTTGCACTCCTCAAGCCGCCATGAATACCTTCTTTGATAGTGAATTCGTTTTATTACTCAATAATTAATTAGATGTTAAACTTCTCGCAGACTCTAGTAGAAATAGTTAATAAAATTGAGATCGAGCAGAATTTCATTATTCGTCATTCTGATTATCCCATGCTTGAGATAGAACCCGATTCGATCGCTAAAATAGAAAGAATATCGCCACAATTACAAGCAAAATATTTAATAATCTAAGTCCAAAACTATCTCTATAATATCTACTTTAGTCATAGCTTGATGAGTATTCAAGAGCTGCTCGTAGCAAACTCGTCGGTCGAGATACATATATCGCTGTCAGTAATTTAGGCTCACCCGATCGACCAAAACGGCGATCGAGCATCATAAGTGGTGACAGAGATCTCCGCAAACATATATCTGTCATCAAATTTGTAACGTAGGAATAGATTGAATATGGCTCTCATTAAAATCTCTAACTTGAACCCTGCTGGTAGCGACTTATTTGCAGATACAGAAAGCTTTTTAACCGAACTTGAAGAAACTGACAGCCGCCAAATCTTTGGTGGTGGTGGTTATGGTGGTGGCAAGAAAGGCAGTAAAAAGGGCAGCAAAAAGGGCAGCAAGAAGGGTAGTAAAGGTGGTGGCTACGGTTATCCATGTCCTCCTCCTTGCCCTCCTTACTATCCCTGCCACTAACAATATTTATTGTTATTAGTCTAAAACCATCACCTCCGAGCTGTTTCGATAACCAGCGCGGAAGTGATTTTGTGGTGCCTAACATAAACTAACCTGATTTGGATTCAAAAGATTGCGAAATGCTTTGCCCACTGCAAGAGCAAGCCGCTGTCAACTGTCAACTGTCAACTGTCAACTGTTTAACGCCCCCTTAAAAGTCACAATTACAGTAGTCCCGACATCGACTTGAGTGTCGATCGAGAGTTCGCCATGATGATTATTGACGATCGATTGGACGATCGCCAGTCCCAAGCCCGAACCGCTACTAACATCAGAAGGATTGGCTGTACGAGCGGAATCGACCCGATAAAACCTGTCGAATAAATGTGGAAGTGCCGCATCGGGGATGCCGATCCCATTATCTTGAACCCGAACTTGGAGGTAGAATGTATTTTGACGAATTAATTGCCTGAGTTGGACATTAATTTGCGCTCGATCCTGGTGTGATGGGGTGTACTGAATTGCATTAGTCAGCAGATTGGTAAATAGCCGCGCCAACCTGTCCCAATCGCCACTGATACTAAATGCTTCGAGTTTGTGCTGTTCTAATTGCACAATGGCGGCGGGGAGCGGATCGATAATCTCCAGTGTGAGGCGGATGCCCTTGGCTACTGCGGCTAATTGCTGTTCTTCGATCGTTTCCATCAGTAGTGCATCCAATGGGATGGGACTAAACTCAGGGGTGACGATGCTGCTATCTTGACGAGCGAGAAATAACAGATCGTCAACTAATCTACCCAGGCGACGAGTTAAGCGTTCGATCGTCTGAAGTTGTTGGCGTTGTTGAGGTTGCAGGGGTTCTTCGCTCAGTGCTACTTGCACATTGGTTTGAATCGTCGCGATCGGGTTGCGGAGTTCGTGCGAAGCATCTGCGGTAAACTGTTTGAGCTGTTGGTAAGAAGCTTTGACAGGTTCGATCGCGATTCCAGATAGCAACCAGCCGATCGCTGCGACACTAGTAATTACTAAAGAAGTGCCTACTGTTAGATCGATAATTAGTAGCTCAGTCGGTTTAGTGACTTCAAACCAGGGATGACTTACTCTCAAAAAACCTACTAATGTATTATTCCGCTCGATCGGTGCCGTAATTTGCCTGAGAATCCGGTTATTTCTGACGCGGACGGTTTCACCATCGAGATCGATCCAGACAGGCAGATTTAGCGGTTCTCTCAGCGTAGACCATAACAACTCTCCACCGATATTAAACAATTCTAGATCGATGCGATCGTCATCCAGTCTGTCGGAATCATCCTGAAAACTTGCGCCGACATTAATCTTAAATTGACCGATCGCACCTGGAGCATCAATCTTGTCGATCGCGATCGAGCGACTGACGACTTCGACAACATGATTTAGAGTATCATCGATCCGTTCGATCAGGGTAGTCCGCACATAGATATACATGCCAATCGCAAAGATCAGCAACACGATGGCTGTGACAGTTGTATACCAAATTGCTAAGCGACGGCGGGTAGTCTGGAACATCGGTTAGATAATTGATAATTGATAATTGATAATTGGGTTTTCCTTCAAGACACAATCGTTGGCGTTCTCTGTAGGTAGCTGCTTGTGCTTAATTATCAAAATGTGGAGTTGAGAGGATAAAATAAGAATCAACGTTAGCTTACTTCTGTTACTGCACTGCCTAATGAACGATCTCATTGATATCGACTGGGAACAACTACATCAAGTTTCTGAAGATGACCCAGAATTTGAACTAGAACTACTTACAATGTTGGCAGAAGATGTGAAAATTCACATTGCCGAGCTGCGTCAAGCGATCGCCGATCGAGATCTCATCGCGATCGCTCATGAAGCTCACTATATCAAAGGTGCCAGTGCTAATGTCGGGATTGTCAGCATCACCACAATCGCCAACCAGATCGAACGACTAGCAACCGAAAAACTGATGCCTAATGCTGCTTTGTTAGTCGAACAAATGGCGATCGATCTGGGGCATTTAGAAGCTTATTTAGCAACCAGAAATTAACTACATCTGGCTCCCATTTACCTTTTAGCTACTTCATCCCCGATCGACACCACATCGTGCTTTATACTTATCCTCAACTCTATCCTGGCATTTTAGTCAAACGATACAAGCGATTTTTTGCTGATATCCAACTAGATACGGGCGAACCGATCGTGGCACATTGTCCCAATACTGGCCCCATGACTGGAGTTTGTCAAATCGGTGCTCCAGTGATGGTTTCTTTCCATGACAATCCCAAACGGAAACTAGCTTACACTTGGGAAACGATTAAGATCGACGGGGTGTGGATCGGCATCAATACGGCATTGCCCAACAAGCTGATTAAAATCGCCTTAGAGCAGCGGTTATTTCCAGAACTTGATAGCTATCAAACGATTCGATCGGAAGTGGTTTACGGGCAAGATCGGCGCAGTAGAATCGACTTTGTACTCGGTGATGGAGAGCGTTCCATTTATCTGGAAGTGAAGAATACTACCTGGTCGATCGATGATGTGGCAATCTTTCCCGATACAGAGACGACTAGGGGGCAAAAGCACCTCCGCGAACTCATCGATGTGATGCCAGTCGATCGCGCGGTGATGCTCTATCTCATCAATCGGGGCGATCTGACCAAATTTGCACCTGGAGATACTACGGATCCGATTTACGCCCAACTGTTGCGGACAGCAGTAGCCAAAGGACTGCAAGTACTTCCTTGTCGATTTGATGTCAGTCCCGCTGGAGTCAAATATTTAGGATTAGCAGAACTAATCCTCTAACCTATTACAGTTTTAGCAACATTAATAAGCCTTGAACCAGGATAGATCCTGTTACTGGTGCTGGTCCTGACAGATCTGTAGGCAAGAAAATTCTCGCACTTGTAGCAACTAAAGCAAACAGAAAAATCAGGAGAATGACTAACGGGCCGACGTTTTGACGAATAAAGGTCATGATAATTAGGGTTTAGGGATTAGCTATAACTTTAGAGTACATTATGCTGATGTAGGGTGTGTTAGGCGTTGGCGAAGCCGCGCCGAGAGGTAATCGCCGTAACACATCAATGTCAATGCCAATGGCTCCGTAGGATTAATATATTTATCGATTGTATCAAAAATTAATTTAGAGTTCTTTCAGGGCGGGGCCTTGACGAGCATCCGATCGCGCGATGAGGAACAACAGGAACATACTCGGAATGATAACTAGCATCGTTACCAAGAAAAAGTTAGACCAGCCGAGGGCTTTAACCAGATCTCCTGCTGGTGCGACGAGTAGCTTGCTCAAAGCCATCAAACTCGATAATAGAGCAAACTGAGTTGCCGAAAATTGTTGGTTGCACATATTCATCAAGAACAGCCCAAAAGCGGAAGACTCCATTCCCCCAAAAAAGTTTTCGACATTGATCGCCAACACAAATAATTGAGTAGCAAAGGGTGGTTGGACAAAATTCTGACAAGCCTTCGTCAAAACTGTCGGGTCGGGATGTGATATCTGTGCCAGCATCACATATAAAATGATGCCAATCGCCTGTAAGCCACCAAAGATCCACAGTCCTTGGAAAACGCTCATCCGCGTCAGTAATACCCCGCCTAGTAAAGCTCCCACGATCGTGGCAATTATCCCCATGAAACCATTGATATCACCAATTTGACCTTGGCTGAAACAAGCAGCTTTGAGAAATGGAATCGACATCAAATTCATCATCGCATCGCTGATTTTGTATGTAACGATGAATGACAAAATCAAGCCACCATAAACCAGCCCTCGGCGTTGAAAAAAGTCTAAAAATGGTAGCGTTATTGCATCAGCAAATGTCTCTGGCGGTCGATCTGTTGCTTCTGTGCCAGGTGCGAACAACGTAAACACCAACCCCAGCAGCATCAAACCCGCCATCACTAGATAAACTGGTTGCCAAGCCCGAAACACATTTTCATATAGCTTGGATGCACCAGCAAAGGACAAAATCAAGGCAACACGATAGCCTGTCGTAAAAATGCTGACACCAATCGGTCGCTCGGCTCCAGTCAGCACATCAGTCCGATAGGCATCAGCGACGATATCCTGGGATGCACTCAAGAAGGCAATCAGTACCGAAATAACTGCCAACAGATTGAGATTTTTGGCGGGATCTTGCAGTGACATGGCACCGATCGCCAGTACCAATAAAAATTGGATAATCAATAACCAGCCCTTGCGTCTGCCCAAAAATGGCGGCACGAATCGATCGAGTAATGGCGACCACAGAAACTTAAAGGCGTAGGGAAAACCAATCAGGCTACCATACCAGCCAATTTTGCTCAAATCGGTTCCAGCATCTGACATCCACGATTGTAATGTTTTGAGCACGAGCAGGATCGGGAGTCCAGAAGAAAAGCCGACAAACAGCAATGCAGCCATTTTTCGGTTCTGAAATACTTGTAATAATGATTTCACGGTAGACACTGGAGTTTTCAGAGGAGAAGCTCCCCTCACGAATTTTGATTCCCAATCATCCCACAAATAGGTCGATCGAGTATCGGTGCGATGTTCTCAACTTTTCAAGAAGTCACGCAGACCATCAGTGCTGGAGTTTAGACTAACGATGTTTTCTCCTGTGCTAACTCGATTAGTCTAAACTACAGCTCCCTTAGTTAGTCTAAACTCCAGTAGTAACAGATCCACCAAAAGATTGGGCACCAGAGCCAAACAAGACGTTTTGAGCGGTATTTTGAGTGTCAAACATACGATGTGGGAACTACTTATCGGGGTATTTAATGCTTTCACATCAAACTCTATTCCCGATAAACTAGAGTGCCTACGATCTGTGTCACTCTTTATGTATCTAAATGAGATGGGATTCAAAGCAATTGAGCCAATTAAGACAATAAACCTCCTGCCAAAGTCTGAGAGTAAGACTTGGCTAAGGTTAGAACTGTTTGCAACTTTTGCTAAACTTTGTTACAATACTTAATAATAAGTAATGTAACAAACACACTTGTGAAGCTGGTGCGTCATCAGGCGGTACGATCGCTAGTCAACTTCGGGATCGAGCCGCCTGATTTTGAAGATGTTCGGGCAGTGGATTTGGGAGAGGATCGAAAATGAATGCTGATGAGTTGCTCAGGCAATACAATGATGGAAAGCGAGACTTTATTTTGGCAAATTTAGCAGATATTTGTCTGACCGAAAGATGTTTGGTCGCGATCGATCTGAGCCAATCTCGACTGACTAATGCAAACTTATCTGGTTCGGATTTGCAATGTGCCAACTTGTCAGCAGCAGTTTTAACTAAAGCCACATTATGGCGATCGAATTTAACCAGTGCGAGTCTGGTGTCAGCCAATCTCGATCTAGCTAGATTGATTCGAGCTAATTTAACAGGTATTGATGGAGATCGGGCATCATTAAAAAATGCAGATTTACGCTTGGCTAATCTAGCCGGAGCTAATCTAAGTAATGTAAACCTGATTGGGGCAGATTTGCGCTACGCGAATCTAGCGGGAGTCGATCTCACAGGTGCAGATTTGAGCCGAGCAAATTTAACTGGAGCTAATTTGTCTCAGGCAAATCTGAACGGGGCAACGCTGACTTATGCAGTTTTTGAGAATACAGATATCAGTGATATTTCTTTGATGGGTGTGGATCTGAGTCAGGTCGATCTACGTTGTGCAGTTTTGAGATAATCGATCTAAGTTTGGGGTTGTCAGCTAATGGCGGTAGAACCCTGATTTGTCTATGAAGTTGGGATTTGAGTCCGAAACCTAGCTGATTACTAGTGCCCACTCGAAAAACTCGCTGTCAACACTGTGCCTACGGCAGGCTAACGCCAGCAGTGCAAGCTGTCAACTGTAGGGGGGAAATAATCTGCGTCCGGTGCTTGGATCGAAGATAAATAGCCACTCGGAGGCTAATTGGATGGTTAATTGTTTCCGCAGCATTTGGTTTGGGAGATCGTTAATTTGTCCCGATGTGCTGGGGGGAGCTAGGAGATTGAGATCTGTTGAGGTACCGTTAATTCGAGCTTTGAGCAGGGTTTCACGACCGAGGGTTTCGACGCCTTGAACTGTGAGTGAGAGGGTGTCTGGGGTCGATGGGACAATGGTGATATATTCGGGACGAATGCCGAGATTTAATCCTTGCCCATCGCGGAGTTGTAATTGAGTGGCTAATTCTGAGGAACAGGCGATTTTACTATCGCCGATATTCCAGCTCCGATCGTGATAGATAGCTGGAATAATATTCATCGGTGGGGTACCGATAAAAGTTGCTACCATTTGATTGATAGGATGATGGTAAATTTCGTTAGGTGTACCGATTTGTTGAATATAGCCGCGATCGAGTACGACAATTCGATCGGCTAATGTCATGGCTTCAACACAATCATGGGTGACATAAATCGTCGTAATGCCAACTTGTTGATGCAGTTGTTTTAGTTCGCTGCGAGTATTATCTCTGAGTCCAGCATCGAGATTTGAGAGGGGTTCATCTAATAAGAATACTTGGGGCGATCTAGCAATCGCCCGACCTAGAGCTACCCGTTGTTGCTGTCCGCCAGATAATTGTTTGGGTTTGCGATCGAGTAAAGTATCGATCTTGAGGGATTTAGCAACATCATCGATCCGTTGTTGAATAATAGATTTGTTGATGCCGCGCATTTGCATCCCGAATGCCAAGTTTTCGGCAACTGTCATATGCGGGTAAAGGGCATAGTTTTGGAATACCATCGCCACATCTCTTTGTCTGGCTGGAACTTGGTTGACTAATCGATCTCCAATGTAGATATTCCCGCTAGTGGCGGTTTCTAGTCCAGCAATAATGCGGAGGAGGGTCGATTTACCACAGCCAGATGGGCCGACTAGTACCCAAAATTCACCGTCGGGAATCTCGAAGGATATATCATCGATACCAGTAAATCGCTGTTGTTGCAGGGCGGCTGCATCAATGAATTTACGGCTGATTTGTTCGAGTTTGACACTGGACATAGGCGATCGAGGTTCATCGATATTGTTACTATTCTACTGCTGTTATTGCGTTTGGCGGAGATATCCTTCCTAGTGATAAATTAGAGATCTAGGGTAGGGGTAGATGGTGGATGGTGGATGGTGGACGGCTTGTAATGAGCAAAGTCGTTGGCGTAGCCTGCCGTAGGCATAGTGTGAATCATGATGTCTACTTTTTGGGTGGGAAGGGAGTAGAGCTGTATCAACCCTGGTGCGTTACTGCTGACGCCTAATACACCCTACACTTACTCTTGTGACCCAATCGAGATCCGAGCCACCATCCACCATCCACCATCCACCCCCTACCCTAGATCTCTATTTCGAGACTAGAAAGGGAGTCGCAATCAGTTGTGTCAAAGTAGCCAGTAATTCTTGTTCCTTAAAGGGTTTGGAGAAGTAGCCGCTGGCACCGAGATTCATGGCAATTTTGCGGTGCTTATCGCCGCTACGGGAGGTGAGCATCAAGACGGGGATGTTTTTGAACTGAGCTAGACTTTTGATGGTAGCAAGGAAGCCGTAGCCATCCATCCGAGGCATTTCAACATCACAGACAACAGCTTGAGGATGGAGACCAGCTTGGAGTTTTTCGATCGCTTCTTGACCGTCTTTTGCTTGCTCGACTAGATAGCCAGCTTTTTCGAGCGTTAGAGCGACAAACCGACGGACATTGATGGAGTCGTCAACAACAAGAATGCGGGATCGTTGAGCGGGGGCTGCTGGAGTAGGTGTGAGCGTGGCGGGGTCTTGGGTGAGGAAGTCAAATTTGCTATTGACTCTAGATGTAGCTAAATCGCCATCGATCCAGCGGACAAATTCGATCGCATCCAACAGCGGAACGATGCGTCCATCACCAAGGATCGTGCAGCCAGTGAAGCCTGGGGGCATTTTAATATTACCTTGAGGTTGACGAATGGTGACTTCTTGTTCGCCCCAGAATTTATCGATTTCGACTGCAACTAGATCTTGTCCTTGGTCGATCATTAATACTGTCGGACAGTTGATGGTGGGGAGGGTGGCGGTGGCTACTGGCGATCTGAGATGGGGGAAATCTAAGTATTGTGCGGGTTGAATCAGTCGAACGGTGAAGTTGTCCCATTGGAGCAGCTTTTGTCCGGCGGTAGTGATGATTTGTTCGGGGTTGAGGAGGATAATTTCTTCGACGATATTGCTCGGAATTGCCAGCCACAATCCATCTACTTCTACGAGCAAGACGCGGATGACAGAGAGGGTAAAGGGAACGGAGATCGTAAATGTACTACCTTTACCAAGCTTAGTATCGACACTAATGTCGCCTCGGAGGGCGCGAATATTCGTTCGCACTACGTCCATTCCGACACCGCGTCCAGATAAATCTGTAACTTTAGCTGCGGTACTGAAGCCTGGTTCAAAAATCAGATCGATCAGTTCGCTATCTTTGAAATTAGCGATTTCGCCATCGTCCATGCCCATTTTCTTGACTTTAGCGCGGATTTTGTCGAGGTCGATCCCGCCACCATCATCTTTGATGGTGATGACAGTTTGATTACCGCGATAAGTCGCGCCGATTTCGATCGTCCCTGTTTCTGATTTGTCATGAGCGCGGCGGACTGCGCTCGGCTCGATCCCGTGATCGAAAGCATTGCGGAGGAGATGCATCAAGGGATCGTTGAGGGCTTCGAGGATACTGCGCTCGATGAGGGTGCTACCGCCTTTGAGTCGGAGATCGATCGGTTTGGCATGTTCGATCGATAGGTTGCGAATCGCTCTGGGAAAGCGATTGAATAGTTCGGAGATCGGGCGCATTCGGACTTGAGTTAAGCCTGTTTGCAGTTGCTTGGCGGTACGATTGAGATCGCGATTGGTGCGTTCGGTATCGTTGAGTTGGAGATCGAGATCGGTGGCTAATTCTTCGATTTGGACGACATTATCCATCACTTCCTGAGAGAGGAGGTGAAGTTCGCTATATCGATCGAATTCAAGGATATCTAATCGATCGGTAAAATCGCTGGCTAAACTATTATTAGTCTGAGTCCAAGTTGCCTCAGGATCTCTAGATATTTCTCCGGCTGTGCTGTCATAAGCTGCGCGGAGGTTGAAGTTGGACTGTTCTAGTTGTTTGACTTTGGTTTGGAGATTGACGACTAACTGGCGGAGTCCTTGGAGGTTGAGATTTAGTCCATTGCGATCGATCGTTAGTTCGCCAAATAGATCCCCGATTTCTTCTAATTGCTTGGTGGCGACGCGAATAGTTTGTTCGGCTAGGGCTGTAGGCTTGACTGATGAAGTGTGTTTTCTATCGGCGGGTAGATCGTCGATGAGTTCTGGTGCTGCGTCTAGCGCGTTGAGTAGATCTGCTGCTTCTTGTGCGAGATAATCTGCTTGAGGCTTGGGTGCGATCCTAAATACTGCCGAAGATACTTCCCCTGGTGCGGGTTCGGATAGGAAGCCAGACAAAGCCGATAATAGCTCTGGCACATCGGTATCAAAGGAGAGATCGCCGCTGAGATCGAGTCTTTCAAACGCATCGACGATCTCTTGTTCTGGTTCGGGTACGACAGTGGTTTGGAAGTGGAACGAATCTGAAAATTGCTCGTTGGTGTTGAATTCGTCGAAATCGCCATTAGTAATTGACGAGAGGGTGGATTCTGCTGGGGTGAAGATGAATTCCGAGCCGCTCCCAAACGATCGATCGTTGGTAGCGAGTTCCTCTAGTTCGTTACTATCGGTAATTGTCGAAAAAGCTTGAGGGGCGGTATTAGAGCTAGCAAAGGGATCTGCCAAAGTCTGAAAATCGATCGAGCTGGAATCTTCAAAGAGGAAGGCGGATTCAGATGTGTCTTCGCCACCGAGGTCGTCAATAGTCATCGATTGGCGTTGCAGCTCGACTCCGCCAATAATTGTAAAATCGTTCAGATCGGGGGTAGTAGATTCGAGCAAATTCCATTCTGGTACTGTCTCTGCTTCACTAATCGCCACAATCCCCGATCCTGGCAACTCGATTTCTTCAGGTAGGTTGCTAGTTTGACCGATTAAGACCATTGCCTGAGTACGTCGCCATCCAGCTAGAGCCAGAGCCGCGATCGATCGAAGCTGATGCGGTTGGGCATTGAGATGGAGCAGCACCGACTCACACAAACGTCCCAATGCTGGTAGTTCGACCATTTCGGCTAAACCACCCAATTCTTCGGCACTGATGACCAACTCATCATATAAACTGCTGGAATGCTCGCTATTGACAGATACTTCTAATTGTGTTAAGGAGCGTTCTACTTCTGATTCAAACAGAAAAGTCAGAATATCCTCCCCCGATTCCGAAGCTAACATATTTGCTTCATCTTCAGGATTGAACTCTCCCAGCCGCTCCCGTAACCGATCGAAGATCGGATTTACCTGCGTCTTCAACCAAGCATCATCGGCATCTTGACCTTGACGATTGAGCGTGACAATCTGCCGTAACTTGTCGATCGTGCCAAGCAACAATTGCTCCACCTCACTATCGGGGGCGGCAGATTTGCCATACTGGATAATCTTGAAATAATCCTCCAGATGGTGCCCCAAACTAGCCAGGGTGGTGTATCCCATCATCCCTGCGCCACCTTTGATCGAGTGCGCCGCGCGCAGGAGCGCGTCCAACTGCTTGCCTGTCACTTTACCAGTACCCAGTCCCAGCAGTCCCGACTCGATCGTATCTAAATAATCTGTCGCTTCGTCCAAAAACTGGAGTTTGATTTGTTGTTCTCGATCTGAAGTAATCATCGGGGGGATAGTGGATGGTGGATGGTGGATGGTGGCTAGTGGTTAGTGGTTAGTAGCTGGTTAGTGGATGGTGGTTAGTGGACAGTGGTTGAAGGGTTATAGGATTTCAGGGTTTCAGAATCTGGGACGCTTGCGTCTTCCTATTCACCATTCACCATTCGCCATCCACCATTCACTATCCACCATTCACCATCCACCATTCACCATTCACCATTCACTAGTTCAGATCGGCATTAACCTTAAACTTACCAACCGAAGCTTGGAGTGCTTGGGCAACGGTAACGGTTTGTTGGAGTGAATTGGATACCTGCTTGGAAGAGTCGGAAGTTTGCTCGGAGATCAGCGCGACTGCTGCCATATCGACCTTTACGGCTTGGGAGGTGGCTACTTGATCGATCGTCGCTGTCGAGATCGATTGCAAGAAGGCGTCCATTTGATTGGATAGGGCGATAATCTGTTTCAAACTGGTTTTGGTTTGCTCGACCGATTGGGTACCTTCGACTACTTGAGCGGTGCTGAGTTCCATCGCTTGAGCTACCGCGCTGGTTTCGCGCTGAATAGTTTCGACGATTTTTTCGATTTCTTTGGTTGCTGCGGCTGATTGAGCGGCTAGTTCCCCGACTTCTTCGGCAACTACCGCGAAACCGCGTCCTTCTTCACCCGCACGAGCGGCTTCAATACTGGCATTAATCGCTAGTAGGTTGGTTTGGAGGGCGATTTGGTCGATCAGTCCAGTGACTTTAGAAATCTGTTGCGAGGACTCACCCAAGCGTTTTACTTTCTTGGCAGTTTCAGAGATCGTTTCGCGCAGTTGTTGGATACTCTGCACGGTACGTTCCATCGCTTGACCGCCAACTTCGGCAGTGGATGCGGCAGATGTCGCCACAGTTGCGGCTTGACGGGCATCGGCGGCTACTGATTGGATTGAAATGGTAACTTTTTCGATTTTTGCCAAAGTCTGCTGGATTTGGTCTGCTTGCTTGGTAGCAGCAGTAGTCAGCAACCGCACTTCCGATTCATTTTCACCGACTGAGCCGTTAACTTGACTCGCGGCGGTTTTTACGGTTGTCACGATGTCGCGGAGACTTTCGATAATGGCGTTAAAGAAGTCCCCGACGATCGCGATTTCCCCTTCGCTGATTTCCGATCGCACTGTCAAGTCACCATCGGAAGCTCCTTCGATTTCGGTCA